>DASPQB010000051.1:0-3947 GCA_035625205.1 Nitrospirota bacterium
AGTTCAGGATCAGGAGGAACCGTGATCAGCTTGCCTGTCATCTGCGCGAAGGCCAGCGGGACAGCCGGGTTTTTCGCGACGCCACCCTGAAGGACGATGTGCTCACCTACCGCGCGATTGCCTACCACCCTGTTTCGATAGTTGGCGACGATAGAAAAGACCAGGCCAGCGACGACATCCTCGCGCGCCGCGCCATGTTGCATCGCTTTGCGAATGTCAGAGTTTATGAACGCCGAGCAGTGTTCGCCGAACTTCAGCGGTGCCTTTGCCTTAAGGGCGATCGGGCCGATCTCCGGGGCGGTGTGAATGTTCAGGTCGCCGGAGGCTGATTCCTCCAGGAATGACCCTGTTCCAGCCGAGCAGGCTTCGTTCATCGCGTAGTCGATAGGGACGCCGTTGTTGATGAACACGTATTTGGCGTCCTGCCCGCCGATCTCGAAAATAGTGTCCACATCCTTCTGGAAGTACGTTGTGCCGACGGTGTGCGCGATGATCTCGTTGTAGACACCGGCCGTCTCGAGGAAAACGCCCAAGAGCTCGCGCGATGACCCTGTGGTTGCCACAAGGCTTATTCGCGGCTTGTGACCGCCAAGCTGCTTCTTGACCTCGCGCAGGCAAAGTCTGAGTGCGGCAACAGGATCTCCGTGTGTGCGGCCATAGTGCTCCGCGACAATCTCAAGCGTCTTCACATTGATGAGCGCGGCTTTGGTTGTTGTGGAACCGCCGTCGACACCGAGCATATACTCGGCATCGGGATCGTAAGCGCCCCGGCGCGATGGCGCATGGTGTACCAGATCACTGGAGGCTGACAGCGGCTTGAATGTCTTGAAAACTAAACCCGAGCCGGGCCGCACCGGATCGCCTTCCGGCAGAAAGGTGCCCTTCGTTCGCGCCAGATGCGCTGCACCGAAGGCTTCAAAAAATGGCGCCTGAGTGGGCAAAACGAATTCGATCCCAGATCTGCTCTCGCAGATGAATTCGACCAGAAAGCTGTTTCGCGTGACACCGCCTATCAGCACCACTTGCCCGCTTGATATCTTTGCTTTGGTAAGAAACTCCGAGACCTTATCCGCCATCACCTTGGAGAGCGACAGTGCGATGTCTCCTTTACTCGATTCTCCTTTGTTCAGACGATGCGTGCAGTCCGACTTCATGAATACGGAACAACGAGCCGAGATGCGATGAGCGCGGGCACCGTCGCAGACATCATTGATATCCTCAAGCCGCAGGTTCATGCGGCCAAGTTGTTGGCGGAAAAATTCGCCGGTCCCCGATGCACACTTGTTACCGGAGTATGTATTGACGATACGGCCATGGTCGTTTAGGACGTAGACAACTAAGTCCTCACCACCCATGGATACGACAGCGCGGGGCTTGAGGTTCACGGCATCAAGGCCGCTCTCGATAGCTACCGCGGAAATGACCTCAGGCAGCTTGACACGATGACGCCCTTCATTCCCCGTGACAATACCACGCAGCGGTCGAACTGCTCCAAGGCGATCCATGAGCTGCGTCAGCGTCCCGGGAAGATCGCCCTCATGAGGGAGGATCGCATGCTCAATGCCGTTGTCCTGCGAGACTAGGCAGAGTTTCAAGGTGGTGGAGCCGATATCAATTCCAAGAGTCTTTTCAGTCATAGCTCACCGTCACTATAATATCCCGGAGAATGTTCATATCAAGCATAAGGAAATGAGAACTAGCTCGAAGTCTCATCTGGATAGTCGCTACTACATTGAGCAGCTTAAATATGTTGACCTTTACTATGTCATTGCGAACGAAGTGAAGCAATCTAATGAGATTGCCGCGTTGCTGGTGCTCCTCGCAATGACTACTTTATTTTGCCGTTTGTCATAGCTTCCTGAAACACAAGGACTGACACATATGTATTGAATCCGGCAGCGAGCGCATTCCCCGTGGCTCGCCGCGGGGTAAGCGAGCGAATGGGGAACATTACTATTCCTTAAGGATCGGAGATTCTCCGCAGCTTGCTGCGGAAGTCTTCAATTAATAAGACTTTTTATTGAAAAGTATAAGAGCGAAATTTCTTCTATGTCAAGTTAATTTTTTTACAAAATACAGTAGGAATGGCTGTCGATTTTCGGGGGCAGGTCAACATCCCTAAGGGAAAATATTTCTGACTACTTGTAACATTTTTGAGGGTTATTTTTGGAAAACAAGCATTTTTATTGATAATCAATAAAGAAGTCAGAGTATTTAAATATTCTTGCTTGATTTATCCTGAGCCTCATTTTTTTTCATAAGACTTTGTCCCAGATCATGAAACTTCGGATATTGACTAACCATGGCATGCTCTGATTATCTTGATTTACAGAAAAAACATGTGGTCTATGTAATTCGTCTACCCGCTTCGCAGTAACCCCTCTGTACCTTCCCCTTTAACTGTTAAGAGAGTATCCACAATAAATAAACGTTTATTTCACCAAACTATGATTTTATTTTATTAGGTATAATCAACTTATTAGCCAATCATAAAATCCCTATCTTATAACTTTTCAGTAACCTCTATGGGTTTAATAAAAATCAAAAATTCATTTATAAAATAAACCGCAGTGGCTTAATGAGGATCATAAAACATGCAGTGTCCGAAATGCCAATTTGGCAATAGGAAAGGAGCTAAATTCTGTCGTCAGTGTGGAAACACTTTAGAACTTAAATGTTTTCAGTGCAGCAAAGTATTCCCTCTTATGGCGCGATTCTGCGATGACTGCGGGCATAAATTAGAAGAACTTTCCACCAAAGAAAAGTCCATTCCCCAATCAGAAAGCGAACGCAAACATGTCACGGTCCTCTTCTCCGACATATCTGGCTATACAGCACTGACGGAGAGGCTCGACCCCGAAGAGGTCAAGGAGAATATGGGCCGCATCTTTGGAGAAGTCGCCCAAGTGATAGTGAGATACGAAGGCTTCGTAGAAAAGTTTATTGGTGATTCAGTCATGGCTCTCTTTGGTGTTCCCAAATCCCACGAGGATGATCCTGTCAGGGCAATCAAGGTCGCAAGAGAAATCCACGACATTGTTTCCACTATCGGTTCGCAATACGAAAAACATATAGGGAAGCCCTTGACCATGCACACAGGGATCTGCACAGGACTCGTGGTTACTGGTGAGGTGAATTTGGAAAAGGGAACGCACAGAGTATTAGGGGATACCATAAATATGGCCTCCCGATTCTCAAAATTGGCAAAACCTGGTGAAATTGTGGTCTGTTCGGATACCTATCACCATGCAGAGGGATATTTCACCTTTGAGCCTCTTGAACCAACTCCAGTAAAGGGTAAAGCTGAACCAGTAAGGTCCTATAAGGTTTTATCTCCCAAGGAAAGACCAATCAAAACGCACAGGTTATCAGGCATGAGGGCCGAACTGATTGGTCGTAAGGCGGAGCTGGCCCAGCTGCAGGAGGCCGTTGAGAATCTTAAACAGGGCAAAGGTTCCATCCTCTCTATCATGGGCGATACGGGAACAGGCAAGAGCCGTCTCATAGAGGAGTTCAGGGCAACCATGAGTTCGCAGGACATCCAATGGCGTGAGGGCCATTGCTATGCCTACGCCCAGAACATCCCTTATTTCCCTCTGATAGATCTCCTGAATAGGACCTGGCAGATTCAGGAAGGTGATCCGCCGGATCAGGTAAGATGGAAGGTTGAATCAGGAACAAAGGATCTTATAGGGTATCGGCAGGATCTGATTCCATATGTGGGAAGCCTCTATTCTCTTAGCTATCCCGAGATAGAAGGAGTAAGTCCTGAATTCTGGAAAACGCGGCTTCATGAGGCCATTCAGATGATCCTTTCAGTCCTCTCTGTCAGAGCACCAATAGCTGTATGTCTGGAAGATTTCCACTGGGCTGATCTCTCTTCTATTGAACTACTGCGAAATATATTTTCTGAGTTCAAGTATCCTGCCCTTTTCCTCTGTCTGTAC
>DASPQB010000052.1:0-23951 GCA_035625205.1 Nitrospirota bacterium
CACAGCAAGCGATGCCTTCTCCAGTCTTCCGAGGGTTTCAAGAAAGACCGTCTCCGTACTCCACGTCATAGCGTGGAAAATCCCCCGCAAAAACGCTCTCTTTTTGAAACCGATCAAATAATAACCGCCGTCGTGGGCAGGACCGATGACCGCATCGCAGACCGAAAAGGATCGAAAGGCATCATCGAGAATGGACGTTGTTAAACAAGGGATGTCACTCCCGATGAGAAGGGCATCGTCCCCTCCTTCCGAAAACACACGGATGAATGCCTGTTCCATGCGCTCTCCGAGGTCATCGCCGGTCTGCGGCATGTATGTATAAGCCTGGCCGAGCCACTGTCGCACACGGTCCTGAGCGTCGGGCGGGGCAAAACAGATGCGAAACGGAGTCTCGGCCTGTTCAAGCATGTGGATCGCATCCAGGACCATACATTCATAGAGGCGCCGGGCCAGAACTCCGTCCATATCTTGAGCAAGACGGGATTTCACTTTTCCCCGTTCCGGAAGCTTCACAAAAAGGATAACACACCGATTAGCAGTCATATCTTCTGTCGAAAAAACGAGAAATACCCCGCACAAGCCACTGAACACTCTCCGGTACTGTCTGAGCCGTTCCGATACTCGATCTTCGCCCCACGAGGCGGCTTGGTACCACCTGTTTTTCGGGAATCAGGGACGATACCAATCTCTTCATGCTGGCAGGTGCCGAAAGCTCGATTTTAGGTCAGCACGAAAACCATCTTCGACCGTTTGAGGAGCGTAGCGCTCTCAGGGAAGAGAATCTTCTTCGCTTTCCTCGGGGCGACCCGGACGATCACCAGGCCGAAGAGAGAGCAACAAGTCCCAATATGATCTCGAGTGGCTTTCTTGTCATTCCAGCCGTTCGAGCCCGATTCCAGCCAGCCAACGATCGTGTTCACGGGTAGCAATCTCATCCGGGGAGATAGACTATCCTCACCGTGAATACTGGCAATGCACAGATAATCTCCATTTTCTGCGAAGCGCCCTTACCCGAGGCGCAGCGGGAGTGGTACATAACGATAGTGAGAAATCTCCTCGAAAGCGGGTCGCATGTCGAAAGGGCGAACTCACCCTTATCCCGCATCCTGGAAATGGCTCATCAATGATTCAATTTTTTCCCATACGGCCCTATGTATAACATACCAGTTAGAGTGTGTAACGGTTATTGTAAGGGTCCGATTATCCGCATTCCATGCACCTTTTAATCGTATGCCATGCTCTTTTGTATCGATGATCCAGGGGTTATTACCGGTCACGTAAGAACCATGCGCGGTCAGTTCATCCAGCATTGCGTCGATCCCTTTTCTGCTAATATTTTCGTAGCAATGAGTACTATCGTTCGACATTTTTTACTGCCTCGTATTGCGGGCCCGCTCATTAAATGTTCACGCTCGTGCCTCGTCCAGCTGCATACCTACCGCCGTAAAGATGGTATTGTGAAGATGCAACCGTCTCTTTAGTTTTCTTGAGAAATGAACTCAACCCTTTTCTTTCGGTGATTTTACATCGATAACCTCTTCCACGGGATAGCCCCTGTCGCGCCAGGCATCAAACCCGCCCGACAACGGCCGTATCCGCTTCATACCTCGTTCCCGCAAATTCAGCGCCGCCCGGGCGCTGGAGTACTCACTCGGTCAGGTGCAATAAGTGACTATTTCGTGGTCTTCCTGGAACGCCGGATGATTCTCAGCCGCGACAGAGGAGATGTGGATGGCGCCTGGAATGCTATAGGGGTCTACTTCAATGTCGGACGGGTGACGCACATCGATGATTACAATATGCTCACCGGCGTCTATTTTCTGTTTCAACTCTTCCGGTGTAATGTGCCCGATAGCGAGCTGTTTCAACAAGCGTCGCCGTGAAACGAATTTCCCAAGGATATAGACGGCCATCCCGCAGAACACGAACAGGAAAATTACTTTGCCAATGCCCGCGCCATAATCCAGGGCACGGTCAAGTTCTTCGCTGATAAAATAGCCGATGAGGGTATATCCACCAACCCAAAAGAGTGTTCCCAAGCTATCGAAAATAAAGAATCGCAGCAAAGACAGGCGTATAATGCCCGCCATCGATGTTGTGATAGCACTCAGCCCGGGAATAAATTTCGCAACAAGGAAGGATCGAGCACCATACCGCGCAAAGAGATTTTCAGTTCGACGAACGCAGGAATCTGGTTCGAACGAAATACGGCATATGAGTGATAACACCTTCCTTCCGCGGTAATGGCCGACGGTGTACCAAAAGATGTCACCCAGTACTGCAGCGCCGACCCCCAAACCGATGCAGAGAAACAAGTTCCGTTGTCCTGCACCGGCCAAGGCACCCATCGTTACCAGGAGAGGGACACTAGGTATCGGAAACCCCATTGATTCGGTCAGGACCCACAAAAAAAGAATGGAGTATCCGTAATGGATCAGAAAGGGTATAACTTTATCCATGGTGAAACCGCCCGTGAACTTCCCTGCAGTCCAGCGCAGAAATCCTGTACCGTTCGGGAGAGCTCGAGTTAGGGCATCGCATAAAGAATATCACAAATGGCGCGTGTCGGCATACAAGCATATACTGCACTGATCTTTCGCTGGTTCTGCATTCTAACTACAGTGGACAACCAAGTGGTCTTAAGCTGTTTCTCGAAGACTGGCAGCCGCATGATCTATTACAAGGTACACCTTTCCCCCCGGCAACAGCACATGCGACAACATCGCATAAGGGACCTCTCGTCCGGGAGAAGAAGCTGTCAGGCGGACCTATGATCTTGTGAGATGCTTGCCACATTGAGCCTGTGGTAGGTACCGCCCATATCGTGTTTTTAAAATGTCCTGATGAATTTTTAAACTGTCATTGCATCATGGAACAGGTCGATGTCGAATCCTCATCGCTTGCTTCGATAAAGTACGGGAAGTTTTGGGATCACCAATCGACGCTATTGTTTCCTGGTATGTTCATGCAGCCAGTTACGTGACCTCTTACAACACTTCCACGCTGATAAAATCCTGCTTGGTACTGTCCCAAAGGTAACCTTTCATCTCGCCAATTTTCCCTTCCCGTAGCGCGACAACGACGTGCACGGCATCCGGGAACTCCGGTTCGCCAAATACTGTCTGGGCCTCCTTGTCCATCTGGGAAAAATAAGCATCACAATCGATGTGGGAATGGTAAAAGGCAAGGATGGTCTCGTTGGCGCGAACAGCCTCGTGGAGAATTTGTTCTACCTCGTTTCTGTCCACTGCATAGGCGCTCCTGCTGTCACGGGGGTGAGTTTCGGGGTCATCAGCATGGAGGCGCTCCTGAATATTCACGAGCGGATGGACGTTCTGGACGTCTGCCCTCCCGGTCACGATACCGCAGCATTCTGACGGATATTCGTCCAGAGCCTGCTTGTAGATAGCAGCGACACTTTGCGGGAAGAAACGCATGGTCACATCTCCCTGCTCAAGTAGCGATCCCCGCTGTCGGGGAACATGGCCACAATGATGCCTTCCTCGATTTTCTCGGCTACCGCAAACGCCGCTGCAAGTGCGGCACCGCTGGAGTGGCCCACGAACATGCCTTCTTCACCGGCAAGCCTTGTGGCCAAATCATAGGCGGCTTCTGTACTCACGAATAGCCGTTCATCGGGAAAGCCCATGTCGAAAATCCCGGGTACAATAGCGCCTGCCCCGAGATACTTCATCCCCTCTATGCCGTGCATTTCATCGTCCGGATGTACGGAAATGACGCGGATAGCGGCGTCGTGCTCCTTGAGCGCTTTCCCTGTGCCCATGACGGTACCGCCAGTGCCGACGCAGGCAACGAAGTGTGTAACACCTCCCCGCGTCTGGGCGAGGATCTCAGGGCCGGTTGTTTTGTAGTGAGCTTTCCAGTTGGATGGGTTGTTGTACTGGTCCGGCTGGTAATACCGTTCCGGGTCTTCCTGCACTATCTCTTTGGCCAGGCGGATGGCACCGTCTGCGCCCTCGAAGGGGCTGGACAAGATAAGCTCGGCCCCGAATGCGGTCATGATCTTTTTCCGCTCAACGCTGGCGTTTTCGGGAAGCACGATCCTTACCCGATACCCTTTGACCGCCCCGATCATGGCATAAGCAATGCCAGTGTTGCCCGATGTAGCATCAATGATGATCTTGTCGTGGGATAGAAGTCGTGCTTTCTCGGCATCGTGGAGCATGCTGAAGGCAGCGCGGTCTTTCACCGAGCCGCCGGGGTTATGCCGCTCCAGCTTGGCAAAGACCCTGACCTGCGGTTTCAGGTTGACGGCTAATTTTGTCACAGGAAGTAGCGGTGTCCCTCCGATCAGGTCGAGCACGGTGTCTGTTGGTTTCTGGTTATCCGGATATAAGGACGCTATCATTGAAGCAGGTTAAAATCCTTTGCTGTCCATAGGCTTTCCTCGAGAGAGACCGCCGCGGACAATTTTCCGCGTACGATGCGAGCTCGCGGTACAGCGAGTCAGGCTGATTCAGCGCCGAACAAATATACCACACTGTCGCGATTACCTGAAGTACTTTTTAACGAACTTGCTAAAATTGAACACTGCGAACATCCCGGTAACGGAAAGAAGCAGGATTTGCCATGGGGATGCACAACCCACAGCTTACGAAGATCGTATGAACCTAACGATACCACTTCGTGAGCTTCTCAGGCGGTACTCCCCACGTATAGAGAACTTGCAGTGCTAGATTCCTGACCGTACAGTACAAGACCCCGTCCCGTTCGTACCGGCGCGGCGACGTTCGTACCTTGTGCGGTATGATCGTAATGGAATCACAGCGTTTCCGAATACGCTTCATCAGATCAACGTCTTCCATCAGCGGAATATCCCTGTATCCACCTATGTGCTCGAAATAATCGCGGATGATAAAAATAGCTTGGTCCCCGAAGGGAACTCGTGTCAGGCGGGTACGGAGGGCGACGTACAGCTCGGTGATCGCAAAAATCCTTCGTTTTGTGTCGAAACCGAGATCAAATGCACCGCCTACTGCCCCCTTCGTGGCCACGGCATCACGGATCAAAGCGAACGCGTCCCGAGGAAGCAGGGTATCGGCATGGAGAAAAAGGATAATATCACCCTTTGCTCGCATTGCGCCGGCGTTCATCTGGCGCGCGCGGCTTCGTGATGCCGAAATCTTCAGGACCTTTTCGTCAATCACCCCATTGATCGTGCTCCCCGCAGGATCTCCATCCACGACAATTATTTCTACCTCTTCGTTAGGCTGCTGGCGCAAATGTGCAATGATCTCATTGATTTTTTCAGCTTCCTTGAAAACAGGCAGGACGATCGACAGCGTCGGACTCCATTCCATCAGGTGACGCTCCCTCATAGCTCTTTTCCGCGTGCGTTCCATGCAAATCTAATGGCCTCGATCCGCTTCCGGTTTACTCCAAGATCATCCTTGCCCATGCGGGAAGCAGACCGGACATGAATTGTTTTCGCGGCATCGACAAATGAGAACTCTACATCGTCGACAAACCGAAAGACCGCGCTGGAACATTCAACAGAGAGATAATGGTCAGACTCAAAGACAACTTTCGTTCTTTGCATCCGGAGGATGATCTTTTTAAGGTCGGCCATGGCTTCGGAAGTGGACGAGGAGTACCGGAGCGGTGCAATGGCATGATCCTTATCCGTACTCTGACTGGATACACAATTCGGAGTCTCTGGACAAGGGGCCAGGTGTCCGTCTTTTACACCGAGATTCTCCGGCCTCACGCCTGAGCAGCCGATCAGAAAAACGCTACAAACAATGCTGGTAAGGGACATAAGAAATCCACAATTGATGATCGATGATGGCATTCGCAAGGCCCCCTAATAATGGTTGATAACTGTCAGCCCGCAGTAACCACGTCAAGAGCCGTATTATAATCTTCCAATCTGACAGTTTTCAACCCGAGCAACCGGAAGAGCAGAAACGCGTCCGTTACCGCAGTCCGGCAGGCACTCGTTTGTCATTGAAGGTCAGATATACATGCGAGAGCTCGACAAGAGACAGAACTTCTCACTCCTCCCCTTGAACGGATTCCTGGTCCTTCCCCGACAAATTTTGTGCCCTGAGCGGGATTTCTCGAATTTTGCCTTCATCCACCACGCTGATTATTCAGACTTTCGCAGTATTCCTTGACTTTCAGCGCATGACTTCTTCTTCCCCGTCCTGTAACACTTCCTGTTTTAGGTATGTTACCCGAATACGTAGCTTCGATTTGCTCCTTTTTCCCTTCCCGGGGGGCTTGGATACTGCACGTATTCTAGGGCATATTTATTGTTTCTGGGAACCCCGACTTACGCTTCCCTCACCCCAGCCAAGGGAACCGCCATGATAATTTTTATATATTTCTCCGGAAAGGCGCGCGGTAAAAGTTAATGCTTGTTCGGCTAGGGAGGAACCGCTCAAGCCGTTATTTTTACCCCGCGGCTTTCCGGTGTTTCAACAGGGTGCACGACGTTCTCGTTTCCACGTACACTATGCAGCCTTTGCTCCTGTCACTTTCGACTCCCTTTCCAACTTCACCAGGTACTCATGCCAAGGCTTCCAGTAATACTTTTCCCAGCCTTCTTTAACGCCCTCGTAATCGCTGTCTGCCACGTTGGCATGGACAAGTTCGATCCTCCCCTTCTTACCTTCAGGTAAAAAAGTGAGAATCAGGATTGAGTCGATCTCTTCTTTTTTCCAATGACTGCCGCGCCATGACTGTACGATCATATACTTTGGGATGACCAACAGCGTTTTCCCCAAAATCATTCCATCGAAAGCCCGGAACCGAGATCCTGCCTTAGAGCTAATGGAAACGGGGCCACCTGTGATCTCCGAATGTTTTTTCGGGCTGAGGTACATTTCAAATAGCTTCTCTGCGGGCGCGGGAAGCGTCACGGATTGTTCAATTGTCTTCGGCATTTTGCTGCTCCTTTCATTTTCCCTGTATACGAGAACATTAGTACTCTCTGCGTTCACCGCTCGTCAAGAAAAATAAGTGAACGATGCGCGCGAAATCCCTCTTTTACAACCAACCCATTCCCCTTTTTAACGACCTGTCGCTCTCTTCCGCTCGAGAGATAAGGGTTGGCTTTCGCGGACCGTTCATATCTTAATTCAACACTATCACCGGTCTCGTTCACTGTCAAGGCGCCTTGCCTCGTCTATGTCGCTGGTAACCTGTAACGAGCGAGCAGCGGTGATGGCCCCAATGGTGAGCAATCCCCATGGATAGGGGCGATTTTAAATCCATTCTTTGGCAGGAATTTTGTCCCTGCGGCTGGAGATTGCGTTGCCACGATACTTGAACAAAACAAAAATGGGGGGTACGCGACAAAGATCATACGTGTTCCCTCGAAGGTGCATATCATCCCCCTGCGCACTTTGCCAAGCCAGATTACATGTGCCGAGAGGTGTTCTAATAAGATTATCGACGGGTCCGGGATGATCTCTTTTTGCAGATTCACATGCAACGTGAAACGCAACTGATCAATGCCTGACGACGCCACGATCCAGGCGATCCCTGCCATATGCACTGCCACCGAGTTGATGTGCATTATGAAATTCACTTCCCCTCTTTCTCCCTCGCGGTATTCGGTCCGTACGCATATAACCAAAACTCATAGCCGAACCATCAAACGGCCATGACAGCAGCGTGGTTTCCCCGGGTAACGCATCCGTGCTTGCCTGACGTTTATCCGAGTAGTACTCCGACGTCCATCGCCTTCCTGCAATTCTCTCTATTATTCAATTGACAAAACATACCGATGCACGGTATTATGCCCAGCTCTGCAGAACCAGGAGAGCCGCCGCGACAGCGAGAATCCATATACATACCTTTGCTTAGCGTCCTCGTGATAAAAAAGGGAGTTTCATGTTAAAAAGAACGGACTTACGCAACATCGCCATCATCGCCCATGTCGACCATGGCAAAACCACGCTCGTAGACACGCTCCTTCGCCAGAGCGGCACGTTCCGTGACAATGAGCGCATCCAGGAGCGGGTCATGGACAACATCGACCTTGAACGGGAACGCGGCATCACGATCATGGCTAAGAACACGGCCGTACAGTACAACGGCATCAAGATCAACATCGTCGACACGCCAGGCCATGCTGATTTCGGTGGAGAAGTGGAACGCACGCTCAAGATGGTGGACGGTGTGCTCCTGCTCGTGGATGCATCGGAAGGACCTCTTCCGCAGACACGATTCGTGCTCAAAAAAGCTCTTGAACTGGGGCTTCCGCCAATCCTGGTAATCAATAAGATAGACCGCCCTGACGCACGCATCAACGAGGTAGTTAACGAGGTCTATGACCTGTTTATCGACCTCGACGCAAATGACACGCAGCTTGATTTTCCCATTGTCTATACGAATGCACGGGACGGGATAGCCAAACTCAAGATGGAAGACGAAGGAATAGATCTTAAGCCGCTCTTTGACCTGATCGTAAACACGATCCCGCCCGCCGAAGGCGATGAAACAGCGCCGCTTCAACTGCTGGTTATGAACATCGATTACAATGATTACGTGGGACGGCTGGCCATCGGCAGGATCTTTGCCGGTACTGCTAGAGTTGCCGAGCCCATCGGCGTCATCACCCATACCGGCTCCCTCGTCAAAACAAAGATCACCTCAATGTTCGAGTTCCGCGGTCTCAAACGGGTTGATACGGAACAGGCCACCGTCGGCGACATCGTCGCCTTGTCCGGCATCGAGGGAGTGAATATCGGCGATACAATCACGGACCCCGAAGATCCGAAGCCCCTTCCGCGCATAGCCGTGGACGAGCCCACGATCTCGATGCTCTTCTCGATCAACAACTCGCCCTTCGCGGGCAAGGAAGGCAAATTCGTCACTTCCCGCCACTTGAAGGAGCGGCTTGAGAAGGAGCTCTTGTACAACGTGGCGATCAAGGTAGAAACGTCGGAGGCGACGGACAGCTTCAAGGTTCTGGGCCGCGGCGAGCTCCAACTCGCGATTCTGATCGAAATGATGAGGCGGGAAGGCTACGAACTCTCGGTTTCCCAGCCCGAGACAATCACAAAACAGAGAGACGGGAAGATCTTTGAGCCCATGGAAAACCTGGTCATCGACTGCCCCGAGGAGTTCATCGGTGTGGTCACACAAAAACTGGGGACCCGCAGGGGCCGCATGACCAAGATGTCGAATAACGGCCACGGCCGTGTCCGTCTCGAATTCCGCATTCCGGCGCGCGGGCTGATCGGATTCCGCTCGGAGTTTTTGACCGATACGCGAGGGACCGGCCTCTTGAACCATCTCTTCGACGGGTACGAGCCATGGCAAGGCCCGATCGCGAAACGGGCCACTGGCGCCCTCGTGGCCGACCGGGGGGGAAAGACCACGACCTACGCTCTGTACCATATCCAGCCTCGCGGCGAGCTGTTTATCAAGGAAAGCACCGCTGTCTATGAAGGCATGATCGTGGGCGAAAACTCCCGTGAAGCCGATATCGACGTAAATGTCGTCAAAGAAAAGAAACTCACGAACATGCGTGCGTCCGGAGCTGATGAAGCCCTCCGGCTCGTACCGCATCGCCAGCTGTCCCTTGAACAGGCGCTTGAGTTCATCAAGGAAGATGAACTGGTAGAAGTAACGCCGCAGTCCATCAGGCTGCGAAAAAAAGTCCTCGAATCGAGCAAGAGACCGAAAAACCGGGAACGGATAGAATAACAAAAAAAGGGGGCATCTCTCGATGCCCTCCTCGAGGCAACGCCTACCTGGTGTTCCGTTACTTCATTCCCGCGGCAATAGCCCTATCGGCCGACCACTTGCCGCCGCCCCTTACCATCAGCGTAATACAGATCGCGATAACGAGAATATGAAATTCGAAGCCCTTCGCCTTTCCAAGTTTTCAGCACAAGTGCCCACTTGTCCCCGTTCCGCGTTGGCTGGCACATTCACTGTTACCACGATATTTCCAGCGTCGGAAAGAAAGGTTTTACTGATCAATGTTCCCTCTCCGGCGTCAGCTGGACTGCATCATAATGCCACCCACCCCGTTTCCGCATGCGTCAGAGAAGCCTCCCCGTTCGCCAGCGCATCGATGACCCCGTTAAATTGTCAGTGCACTTCCGTATTTATGGTGCCGCACGACATTCTCCCACGGACCGATGTGGTAAATCGCTTCCCGAGAACCTCACTGAATGGCCATCCACCTGCGTTTCCCACGGGCCGGAGAGTACGCGTCGAAAGTGTTTCCGATATTACGCAGCTTTTCTGCCCGACGTTGTACCTGATCGTACGACTGCAACGTTCATGACATTTTTCATGATGCGAATAGCCGCCTCGTGATCTTCCCGGGAAATGCCGGCAATTCCGTCTTCAACCACCGAAACAGTATAGTCGCGAAGAACCGCGTCAGAGGCTGTGAACAGGATGCAGATATGCGTAACGTCTCCCGTAAGCCTGAGTGAATCGACGCCGAGCTGCTTCAGGGTCTTATCAAGATCGGTACCAAAGAAACCCGAATACGTCGTCTTGGGTATGACAAGATCGCCTCGCGCAGGTGTTAACTCTGCTATGATCTCTGCCCCTTTCGTGCCTTTTATGGCATGGGCAGGCCAGCCGAACTTCGAGAATTCCTTGTCATCGGGTGCATGGGCATCGCAGACAAAAATCACCGGTTTGCCCCCGGCGCGGGCCAGTTCGATCTCCCGTACAATGACCGGGATTATGCTCCGTGTCTCAGGCACTTCAAGCGGTGCCCCAGGAAGCACGAAGTCGTTCAGCATGTCGATAATGAGCAGGGCCTCTTTTTTCATGACCCATCACCTCCTCGTAGGACTTTCTTTACAATTATATCAATATACTGTATCGTTTGCAGATAAGGAAGTTTTATGGTAGCCCTCAGCCGTAAAAAGGCAGATATTGACAGCATGAACGAAATTGGAAAAATCCTGTTCGACGACGTGGCCATTGCAGAAAAGGTCCAGGAGCTGGGTGGACGGATTTCCCGGGATTATGCCGGGAAGGAGCCGATCGTCGTCAGCATTCTAAAAGGTGCCGTCATATTCACGACGGACCTGGTGCGCAGTATCTCTTGTCCGCTCACCGTCGAATTCATCCAGGCTTCAAGTTACGGTATGTCTACGAATGCATCTGGGAATGTTACCCTGAAAAAGGATCTGGAAGCAGACATCGAAGGCAGACATGTGCTTTTGGTCGACACGATCATTGATACCGGCACGACGTTCGCCTATCTCATGAAGATGCTCTCGGAAAGGAAACCTGCCAGCCTGAACGCAGTCGTTCTGCTCGACAAATCATGCCGCCGTCTTGTTGACGTTCCGGTCATGTATCGGGGATTCGAAATCCCGGATGCGTTCGTGGTGGGATACGGCTTGGACTTCAAGGAACGGTATAGGAATCTTCCCTATATTGCCGCGCTCGAGGCGGATAGGTGATCACATGCCCTTGAGCGTTCTCCTGTCCTGATGTGCCTGCAGGTCCTTTTTAGGATAGAGGTTCTGTCGTTGTTCCCGCACTCAGGGATGAAAAATCCTTGGCATCAACCGCGGTACGCGTTTCCTGTGCTCCTCGTACCGGTCCCCGAAAACCCCGATAAGCCTTTTCTCTTCAAGGAAAGAACCGAACACGAAATAGAGGCCCGCGAGCCCAGAAATCGTGAGGCTGTTGCGTGTAAAAGAAGGATTGAAAGTAAAGAGAACGATGCCTGCGGGATACAGGGGATGGCGGACCATGCCGTACACCCCAGCCGTAACCAGCTTGTTCCCGGTCAACCCCCCGGTATTCCCTGCCACCTCACCGTGTTTCCAGTACCGTGCTATCTGTCTAAGGCCCAGGAACTCTCCAGCATCCAGCTGTTTGAATGCGAGCAATCCAAAGGTGGCCCCCCCTAGCTGGATTGCGCGCATGATCCACTCTAGCCATAGGGGGGGCGGTCCAGAGTAATCGATCCGGTACTCTGTGGATGAAATAAAACGCGGTACCGGCAGTTCCGCAACTCATGGCATTGTACCATGCGCGGAAGTACACACGCATGAAGGTCTCCCCGAAAAAATCCATACAGACATTTTTCATCTTTTTCGAGACTGGAATGCTGTGCATGAATGCGAAGACGAGGAAAATTGTGGTTACTCGTATCATAGCACTTCAGGTCGAGGTGGCAAGATCAGGTGTCTGATTGAGGGCAAGTAACGGTGATCGATAGCTGTCAAATATTCTATTTCTCAGCCAACAGCGCTGCAGCTGCATGCTGAATCTCGTCCATACGATCGTATGCGGCTATGCGCACGTCTGCATCCACGAACCGGTCCAGTAAATAGGGGCTGTCGAAGGAAATCAGAACGGACTTCCCGTTCGCTTTCTGCACATCGCGCAAAAGGTTGAGTACCACGTCTCGGAGCCTGTTCGTAAGGCCGGAGTGACCTTTCGACGCCGAAATTTTGGAGAAAACGGCCAGCACGGTGAACTCCGCTGCCAAGATACTGTCCAGCACGAGGGATTCGGGCATATCGGAGCCCGGCATCAGGACCAGCACCGACAAGTTACGATACCGCTCGCGCATTGCATGGATGAATGCGTTCCCGGACTCGGTGTTATTGTCGTCATCAAGGATAAAACATGCCACACCTGCTTTCCTGGAAATAGGGAAGAGCTTCTGGCTGCCTGAAACGACGCGGAGCGCTTTGCGGCCGAGTTCGCGTGCAATGTTTGCGTCTTTACGGTAATCGACGTTAATCGTGGACTCGGTCTTATCGAAAAGTCCCAATCTCGTCTTTGCCTCCATGATCCGCTCAACGGATTCGGTAATGTGCTGCCGGGTAAGGCGTCCCTCTTCCACGGCCAAGACCACTGCCTCGATCGTTTGGTGCACATCGCTGGGGTGCAGGAGGATGTCCATACCCGCCTCTACCGCCCTCACGGCGATTTCACCAGGTGAGTAGTCCTTGGCGAGCGCCCCCATGTCCAGGGCATCGGACACAATCAACCCACCGAATCCCATGCCCTCCCGCAGCAACGCCGTAACGGTTTTTTTCGAGAATGTGGTCGGTTTGTCCGGCTCCAAAGCTGGCACTAGCAGGTGCGCCACCATGACCATGCCGACGCCCTCCTTAACCGATTCCCGAAAGGGAGGGAGTTCCACACGGTTCAAGCGCTGCCGGTCTGCCCGGATAACCGGAAGGACGGAGTGAGAGTCCTGGTCCGTGTCACCGTGCCCTGGGAAATGCTTTGCACATGCCAGAAGATCGACCCGGCCTTTGGCCGACGGCTTCTGAAGTCGTCTAATGTAGCGCGAACCAAACCATTCGACCACACCAGGCTCATCGCCGAACGCCCGCGTGCAGATGATGGGATTATCCGGATTATTGTTCACATCGACGACTGGAGAAAACACCGCATGGATGCCTGCGGCGCGCGTTTCACTGCGCACCGCGTCCAGCATCCGATCCAGAAGTCCGATGTCGTTTTTCGACCGCCGATTAACGGCCGAAGCAACTGCGCGCTGGCTCGGGAACCGTGTCCCCCCTGCAAGCTGCTGACCGAGGCCGCGCTCGATATCGGACGAAATCAAGAGCGGAATCTCCGAGAATGACTGAAGCTCCTGAAGCCGCTTTGGCGTCAGCGCAATAGAACCTCCGAACAGGATGAACCCGCCGATCCCCTCCTGAATGAGCGCCTTCACCTGAAGAAAATACCGCGGATCTTCGAGCAGCCCGCCATCGAGCCTCGGCATCACCATCTGCGCTACATCAAGTTTGAGCGAACGATCATGCATGGCGCCTATTTTCGCTTTTTCGCCAGGCCTTTGCAAGCATTTTTTCGGATCTGCTAGCGGTTGACAATCCAAGCCCCTGCGATATACTTACTACTAGACTAACAGCCTGATTCCCCCGGTAACAGAAGACGGTTGCGAGTACTTCATCAGCAATTGTACTCACAAGTGACGGACACGCGTCAGGCAATCAAAGAGGAAGAGTACTCATGTCTTCAGCATCGTTTTCCCATCTCTGGTTCCGCGGCACCAAGTCATCCCGAGTTATGAAGCTCCAATCGCGACTGATCAAGGAAATTGGCAGAAACGCGATCTCTGCAAAACGCTGGAGAAATCAGGTCAAGAACATTCTCGTCGACGCGGCTGACATCGTGGACATTTATTTTCTGTATGCTTTTCTGATTGGCGAGGATGACAAGCGGGACATAGAGCTTTTTTGGCTCAAGACCCCCTCCCCGGAAACGGCAAAAGACGTCGAAGGGATGCTGCAACAAAAAGTGGCCGAAAGTGATGAGTTCATGAATATCCGGGATTTCAACATCATTCACTCGACGGCGCTTTCCGGATCATCGTTCGCACCCATCAGAACGGCAGATATCGAGCTTCTCGACAAGACGTTCCACATCAATATGCCGCTCGAAAGCGGGTTCGTCGGGCTCGGCATACCGGCCCGCGCACGGCTCCACCTTACGGACCTCGTCGTCATCGAGAGCGTCTTAGCGGCGTTTGTGAACGTAATCAGCTCTGTGAAGACGCTTGCCGCGTACACGAGGGATGTGGAACGGTTCGCCACACGCGACCCTCTTACGAACCTGTATAACCAGATATCCTTCTGGGACCTGCTCGAATACGAAACAAGCCGCTCCAAACGACAGGAGTACAAATTTTCGCTTCTCGTCACCGACATCGACAATTTCAAGGTCATTAACGACACGTACGGACATGAGATCGGAGACAACTTCCTGAAAGAGTTTTCAACCATTCTCAAAAGTACCATCAGGAGCGGTGACATTGCTGCGAGATACTACGGCGACCAGTTCGCTGCGATTCTGCCCGTGTGCGATGAAGGCCAGGCACGCATTGTTGCCAGGCGCATCATCGAGGGCGTCAGGAACCACTCCTTTCCACTAATGCAGGGAGTGGCGATCAAGGGCACCGTGTCGATCGGAATCGCCGTCTATCCCGACAATGCAACTGAAGCAAAAGACCTCTTTCTGCTCGCCGACAACATGCTTACACAGTCGAAATCGTTCGGAAAGGACCGGCTCAGCATGCCGAGCGAGCAGGACAATGTAGAAGTCATCAAAAGTATGGGGGAAAAGAACATCTTGATTCTCGAGGCGCTTGCTCAGCACCGGATCATCCCCTATTTCCAGCCAATCATGAACATCAGTGACCATAGTATTAACGCCTATGAGGTTCTCACGAGGATTGGTATGAATGACCGGATCATCCCTGCCGCCGAGTTCATTGAAACGGCTGAAGGAATGGGCGCCATCGGAAGGATTGATTACCAACTGTTCGAGCGTGCGCTCGCCAAAGTGCGTGAAAGCAGTTACCAGGGGAATTTGTTCATCAACCTGTCACCGAAAGCACTCGTCCTGAACGAATTCATGCCTACGATCCGGAAAATGCTGAGGGATTACGGCCTGGATCCGTCGAAGCTCATCTTCGAGATCACAGAGCGCGATACCGTTAAAAACCTCAAGCTCATCGCTTCGTTCATCACGGAACTGGAGCAGGAAGGATTTCGCTTCGCCATTGACGACTTCGGGTCAGGCTATTCATCGTTCCATTACATCAAGACCTTCCGTATTGACTACCTGAAGGTAGACGGAGAATTCGTGCGGAATATGGGCGGTAGCAATTCTATTGAAAAAGAAATAGTAACGAGTATTGCTACGCTGGCGTCCCGCCTTGGCATTCAAACCATTGCTGAATACGTCGAATCCGAGGAAATTCTTGCAAACGTCGAATCCGCCGGCATTAATTATGCCCAGGGTTACTATATAAAGCGACCGTCGCCGGACTTGCCCTGATCCTCCCGAGAAACTATCCGTGTTTGATCTGGTAGCAATGAGGATAGCCAAACCTGCTTTGAAAAATCCTGACAGACCCGAGTTACGGACATGCATCAGGAATCGTATCGGAAAGATTTTTAATTGCAACGCCATCATCTCATGCCCCGTCAGAGGTTCCCACGTCCCTACTTTCTCCCTTCACTCTTTCTGGCGGCCATGGTATACTGGGCCTTCGTAAAGAAAACAGTTCACGATAGCGGAGCACAGGCGTGAAGTCGATAGACTTGCAAAGCAGTTCGTATACGACGAAGCCAAGACAAGTATCAATCCTTTCGAGACTCTTTCCCTCGCTCTCATTTTACCTCCATATTATCGGGATCGTCAGGCATGCCAGTAAAAAAGCACGGCAAGGCTCTTACGATACGTCGGCGTGGTGCGCGAGCAGCCTGGACACGCTCCACGCGCTCGAGTACGTCGGGAGCAGTATAGAGGTTACCGGCCTTGATAATTTTCGATCGCTCGAAGGCCCCTGCATATTTATCAGCAACCACATGAGCACCCTTGAGACCTTCATCCTTCCGGTTCTCATTTCCTCATTCAAGGAAGCGACCTTTGTGGTCAAACAAAGTCTCGTTGAGTATCCTGTCTTTAAGTATGTCATGCGCTCGAGGAACCCCATTACCGTCGGCAGGTCAAACCCGCGGGACGACCTGAAAGCGGTGCTGGAAGGGGGAGTCGAACGCCTGAAAGCCGGCACGTCAATCATCATTTTTCCGCAGACCACACGCACGCCAATCTTCAATCCTGAACAATTCAACTCGATCGGGATCAAGCTCGCGAAAAAAGCGGGCGTGCCGGTCGTGCCCATTGCGCTCAAAACCGACGCCTGGAGCAATGGGAAATTCCTCAAGGACTTCGGCCGGATCGACCCTGCAAAAACAGTCCATATCGCCTTTGGAAGGGCGCTTCAGATCAGAGACCGCGGTAGCGAAGAACATCAGCAGATCATCGATTTCATTGCGGAAAAACTGCAGGAATGGGGTGGAGAAGTGGTGCTACCTACATGATCCCGGCATTGAGGCGAGAAGTCACTTCCTCAGGGTAAACTACATGAATCAAACCATGTCGGCGGCCCTGGCACAGGGAAAAAAGGGGGAAAGGAGCTATCGCGGCGCTCTCCATGTCCCCCTGTAATTTCCTGACGCCCTACCGTTGTTCTGTCAGCGAACTACTTCGCATTGGATTTGATCGAAAGCAACTCCACCTCGAAGACCAAGACCGCATTCGGGCCGATGGGACCACCGCCCCGTTCCCCGTAGGCGAGAGCCGCGGGAATAACAAGTTCCCACTTGGACCCCTCTTTCATCAGCTGCAACGCCTCCGTCCAGCCTTTGATCACGCCGTTCACAGGGAAGGTAGACGGTTCATTGCGTTTATACGAACTGTCGAACTCGGTCCCGTCAATAAGCATGCCTTTATAGTTAACGGTTACCGTGTCCGTGGCCTTGGGCATTTTACCCTTCCCCTCGGTAATGACTTTGTACTGCAGACCGCTGGGCAGGGTTATCACCCCTGGTTTCTTTTTGTTCTCAGCCAAGAACTCCTCTCCTTCTTTCTTGTTCTTCTCTGCAAGGGCTTTCATTTTCTCCTGTTGCTTCGCCATAAGATCTTTTTGCGCCGTCTGGATCGTGTCCTTGATTTCCTGGTCTGTCATGAGCAATTTGCCGCCTGAGAGGGCATCTTTAATTCCTTTGGACACGACATCGGGATCCACATCGATGGCGTTCTTTTTCAGACTGGTGCCCATATCAATGCCGATGGCATAGCTCAATTTTTCTTTTTGAGTCGTCAATGCCTGCCTTTCTTCGCCAAAAGCCGTTCCCGCAGCAAGCAATATACACATACTGATTACCAGACTTCTCTTCATAACAGTTCTTCTCCTTTTCTGAGTGAAATGACGTGACGCTTAGATGACAGTGGGGCCTGTTTTGATCATGAACATCTCAGGTGAAAAAACTTACTGGTATAACCTAGCAGTATTTCCATGCTTTGTCAATCGGCAGCTCTCAGATTTTTGTCGGTCCTCCTCACAGAAGAATATCGAGCAGCGTGAACAGGAATATCGTTACGCTGATATACCCATTCATGTTAAAAAACGCGAAATTAAGCTTTGAGAGATCATTTTTTCGTACGAGTGAATGTTCATACACGATCATGGCCAGTGAGAGGATCACGCCGGCACGGTAGTACCATCCCGTCGATAGCAGTGACGAGATCCAGAAAAGCGCTCCCATCGTGATTGCATGGGAAATCCGAGAGATCCAGAGCGATCGCCCGATGCCGAAGCGCTGGGGTATGGAGTGGAGCCCGGCCCTGCGGTCAAAGTCGATGTCCTGGAGCGCATACAGCACATCGAACCCCAGAAGCCAGAAAAGCACCGCGGTTCCGAGCACGAGCGCCGGAGCATCGAATCTTCCGGTGACCGCGATCCACGCACCCAGGGGAGCGCCGGAGATACCGAGCCCGAGAAAGGCATGGGCGAGGAACGTAAACCGCTTGGTATAGGAATAAAAGAATACGATGGCAAGCGCAAGTGGTGAAAGCGCAAACGCCAGAGGGTTCAGCATATATGCCGCGAAGACGAGCAGGGCTGACGAGACCGCGGTAAAGAGAACGACATGCCGGGATTTCACAAGACCTTTCGGCAGGGCACGTTCTCTCGTGCGGGGGTTTTCAGCATCGAATCTCCTGTCTGCCCAGCGGTTGAATCCCATGGCCGCCGAACGCGCACCAACCATGGCGACGGTTATCCAGAGGATTGTCCTCCAAGAGGGAATACCATGCGCCGCAAGCAGTGCACCGGTAAAGGCGAACGGCAATGCAAAAATTGTGTGTTCGAACTTGATCATTTCGAGAATGATTTTTATTTTTTTCAGCATGAACGCAGTCCTACGGTTGCCCAGCGGTACACAGAGGCTAGCAAATGAGCCTTTTAGCTCTATTTTCAATGAATTCAGTATGCTACTTTATGATTACGCCAGCATTTATACGTGACAGCTTTCATGAAGGGGGGATTTGCGCCTCACGGACCCGCCATATTCATGGTGTCAGCATATTTATTCTTCGCAATCGCTTGGGCGTCAGCTACACAAATCGAATTTGATGCCCTCATGCTTCCGAGGCAGTGTTTTTAGATGACATCCTGCTCTCTCTCGTTCGTGATGACCATGCGCCTCGGAGGCCGATTCCTGCAGCGCAAGTCCACGATGCCAAAGACTTCGACAACAGCAGTGATAACCTGTTCCGTAAAAAAATTTACACGCGGCTGCATTTTTCCCTCTATCCCTGCTTGAGATATGAAACCTTATTGTTTCACCGTCTTTTTCTTCTCCCACTCCTCGATCTTCTTTTTGATCACCGGCATTGCCTTCTGTGCAGCGTCGATGCCAGCCTCCATGCACCTTTTTTTCTGCGTGAAGTCCAGCATGCCCACGTTTCCCACCGCAGGTGAAATGAGCACGTCAGCCTCTTTTCGTTTATACTTCACGTTCTCGAAAGCCATGATGGTGACGGCCTGGAGTATCACATCGATAAGGTTTGTAATATTATAGTTAATGACGTTTTCGCTGATGTCCACGGCAATGACCAGGTCCGCTCCCCGCTCCCGCGCGACGGAGACGGGGATATTGTCTACCAAGCCTCCGTCCACGAGGAGTTTACCCTCATAATCCACAGGATTAAAAACTCCCGGGATGGCGCTGCTCGCGCGGACTGCCTTTGACACGGACCCCCGATCAAGCACGACCCGAGTTCCCAGGTTCAGGTCCGTGGCGACCGCCGCAAAGGGTATCTTGAGGCTCTCGATATTTTGCGCCAGGACCTTGCTCTTTACGAACGTCTCAAGCTTGTCTCCCTTTGCAGCGCCCATCCCCGTAATTGCCGTCAGGATCCCATAATCGAACAGGTCGTCCTTTTCGAGTGAAAACGCTGTCCACTCTAGTTCAAAGCTGTTGGCGTCATAGGCATATATCGCGCCGATGAGGCTTCCGACACTGGTGCCCACGATCATGTCAATCGGTATCTTTTCCTGTTCAAGTGTTCGAATCACACCGACATGTGCGAAGCCCCGGGCTGCGCCGCCGCCTAGCACAAGCGCTATTTTCGGCCTTGTCGTCTCCGCAACTGGTGGTCCCTGCACGGAAGAACAGGACGTCATCAGCACCATCAACCAGAGTATGAGCGACAGCGTGACAGATTTCATCTATTTCAATCCTCAACCGTTTGTGACCGATAGGGGGAAATAGGAAACTGCGAACATTATTGATTTTGACTATCCCTCAGGAACATTCCTGCCCCAGCAACTCAACCACTCGCTCGTACACTGTCTTCACGATCTCGTCATAATTTTCCCCATCAGGGTAAACCGGCTTGCCAAACGTTACACAGACCCGGGCGGGACGAGGGAACCTCTTGCCGGACGGCAGCATAGCATAAGTCCCCTTGATCGCAACGGGGACAACCGGGATGTTCAGTTCTTTTGCGATAATGCCGACGCCCTTCTTGAATTCTTTGATGTTACCATCGCGCGAGCGCCCTCCCTCTGGGAAGATGCACAAGATCTTGTTATGCCGAAGCACGTAGGCCGACAACTGCATTGCGCCGTAAAGTCGCACTTCCATGTCCACCGGAATCACGTTGATTTCGCTGGCGATTCTGGAGGAGAGCGGACCGCCGAAATAATCGGTCGTCCCGAGGAAAAACGTTCGGGTTGCAACATGCCAGGAAACCGCGGAAACAACCACGGGGGCATCAGCCAAACTCAGGTGGTTCGGTGCAAGAATATAGGCGCCCTGCGAAGGCAGATTTTCCACGCCCCGAACTGAAAGCCGACCATATACGATAAATATGAGTTTGAGCGCCGCTTTAAGGATATACCGCACCGTATTGAGCACCGGCCCCGGATCAAATATCAGCGATGAGGTCAGGTCTGCTGATGGTTCCAGGGCCAAGATTTCCGACCAGGACATCTTCACATTCTTTCTAGCAGCAATCGGCCCTTCAATGAGCAGGTCCTTGATTTTCTGGATGACGTCCCTGACGGTGAATACCTCTGAACCGAAGGATTCGGGAACCGTGATGGCAAACGATTTCTCGATGCTCACGACCAACTCTACGCGCGCAAGCGAGTCAAGACCGAGGTCGAGTTCAAGATTGTCGTCTGGCACGATGTTCTTCTTCGAGGAAAAAGGTTCAAGACATGCCAACAGTTTCCGGCCCACTGAGTCTTGCAGAAGGCCTGCGTCCAATTCCTGCACCGACTTCTCTGCACGCTCGCCGCCCGTCCTATAGAGTTCCTGTATTTTGGTCCTTCTAAGCTTGCCAAGCCTCGTGACCGGAAGGGGATCTTTGAAGATTTTGAGTCCCGTGATCCGCTTGTAGGGCGGGAGATCCTTCGCAAGGTCCTCGATCTCAAAGGCTATGGTCTCTCGGGAGTTTGGCAGGTTCATCTTCCGGAGATACTCGAAGTCCGGTACGACCGCAGCCTCCAGCCCATGGTCACCTTGGAGCAGGCAGAGTTCCTTGATGGAAGGGATTTGTTTATAAAATTTCTCGAGTTCATCGGGGAAGATTTTTTTCCCTGTCGCAAGCACGATCATTTCTTTGGATCTGCCGGTAATGAACAAGTATCCGTCTTTGTCGCGGTAACCGAGGTCCCCGCTGTAGAACCATCCATCCTGAATTGCCTCCGTTGTGTCCTGCGGCCTCTTATAGTATCCGAGCATCACGTTACCACCGCGGATCGCGATCTCGCCCTGGCCGTTCTCATCGGGGTTCGCGATCCTGACTGCCACATCGGGTACCGGGATGCCGATGGAACCTGCTTTCTGTTTCGAGAGTGGATTAAAGGTTGCCACCGGCGAGGTCTCAGTCAGGCCATATCCCTCTATGACCGTGAACCCGAGGTTAGTCATATCGGTGAAGACATCCGGATCGAGTCGTGCCCCACCGCTCGCAAAAAGCCTGAATGCCGGACCGAACATCGCGTGCACCTTGCCGAACACGGTCTTGCCAAGGTTCACGCCCACAGTTCTCCTCAGCAGGCCGTTCAGGGCGAGGAGGAGCCCGACCAGCACCCTCACGGGCGCCGGCTTCTTCTGGATTGCATCGAAGATGGCGCGTCGAAGGCCGTTAAACAGCTGCGGTACGCCGAGCAGGATGCTGATCTTCGTTTCCTGCATGCAGGCAAGAATATCAGGGCCTTTGAGGCTGTTCAGGAGTGTTACCGTTGCGCCGGTCGAAAAGCACAGCAGCATGGCCGCCATCGCAGGGTACGTGTGGTGGAGGGGCAGCAGACAGAGCATGTTATCATCGTGATGGACAAGATCCAGTTTGATGCAACTCACGCAATTTGACGCCAAATTCCCGTGAGACAGCATCACGCCTTTCGGGTCTCCGGTAGTGCCGGATGTGTACAGGAGCGCAGCCAGGTCTCCCGAAACAGGCGCAGATGGGAGCGCGGCATCCGGATAGGCTTCCACCATCTCCGAAAACGGTATCCGGCTGCCCGCGTCAAAAGAGATGACCGTGATGGAACCGTTGGGAGGAAGTTTCTGAATTGTCGCTGATGATACGAAAACAGCCCTTGCCTCCGAGCTTGCCAGGAGAACAGCGACCTCTTTATCCGTAAGCTGCGCGTCCAGCGGCACGATGACCGCTCCCAGCGATACCGTGGCAAGGTAGGCGAACATCCATTCGGGCCGGTTTTCGGAAAGGAGCGCGACGCGATCCCCTGCTCTGATACCTCGGCCTGACAAAGATTGGGCGACGGACGCTATGTGGGGCAATAACTGCCTGTAGGTATATTGCTGGTACCGGTCGCCTGTTTTCATCTGGACGGCGATGGTGTCCGGATACCGTTCGGCGGCTTCCTGGATTTTCTTCAGGATCATGTCATGCCTCGTGGAGGAATGGTCGAATGAAAACGGATACGGGCGGCGACAGCATATAACGGTGACGCGTGAAAGTCAATCGGGATTTTCGAGGAGACCGTGGCGCGCAGCAATCCTTCGTTCCTTTTATTTATCAGGTCTCCCCCGCATTCTTGGGTATTCTCGCCTGGTTCTTTTTCTACCCACCTCGTGCGCTCTCGGACATCCTTACATCCCTCCTTGGCAGTCTTTTCATCGTCAGCCCGGATTGCTGCCGAAGGGAACGGGAACAGCACCGCGGCGCCATGTCAAGAATTCCAGTCGTGACCTCCTCATATCAGAATGATCTATAATACAATGATAACATATGGGGGCAGAAATTAAGTATCAATACAGGTCAAAATAATCTCGGCTCTTGACTAATGCCTTTCTCTTGCCTAAACTATACACTATAGGTACTGCTCATCACCAGTAAGTCTATATGCGCAGCAGGTACCCCGTGCAGAACCAATCGCTATAGGTGAGGAGAAAAGACATCGTATGTCAAAATTGCCTTCTCAGTACATTGGGATCCAGAAAAGATACAAAGGCGTGATAAAGGCCGTCGAGAACCTCGGCAAGGCTACCAAGGCCGCGGGTCCACTGAGCGAAAAAACGGCGAGACTTGTCCAGCTGGCGGCGGCTGCATCCGTGCGGTCGGAAGGCTCGGTCCATTCCCACGTGCGACGGGCGCTTGCAGCAGGTGCGAAACCGGATGAAATCAGGCACGCCATCATCTTGCTCACGAGCACGATCGGTTTCCCGAACGTCTCGGCCGCGCTCTCATGGGTCGAAGACGTGCTTGGAAAGGAATAACCGCGGAACCGCGGTCCCCTTGACCGCATCATCACGATAACTCAACGGAGGCACGGGACATCATGCCAAACACAAAAGTCACCATAGACCGGGAAGAGTGTATCAGCTGCGAATCCTGCTGGGCCACGTGCCCGGAATTCTTTCAGCAGAATGCCGTGGACAACTGGAGCGAGATCGTATCGAAATATCGTATGAGCGGCGACCCCGCTCAGGGGGAAGCGCCGGAAGAACTTCTGGACAAGGTAAGGGAAGCCGCCGATTCATGCCCCGTCCAGATCATCCATGTCGGGTAATCATCGATTCATGCCACGGGATTAGCGAGTGCAGTGAAGAGATGTGATAAGAAAATGCAGGTGAGAAATTGCGGGAGATTTCTTCTTCTCCCTCTTTTCCATCCGG
>DASPQB010000053.1:0-30651 GCA_035625205.1 Nitrospirota bacterium
ATACGTATGGGCGGCAGGTTCTGCATGAACATCCGGATTCCTATGACTCCTGCTGTTTTCTTCCGCAAATCCTGTATGATCTCGTCGGCGCTCATTTTGCGCTCTGATCGCGGTTTTAGTCTGATAAAGATGCGGCCGGTGTTTGCGGCTGCGTTCGGGCCGCCTGCGCCGATGCTCGACATGAATGCATCAACATTCGGATCTTTCGCCACAATCGCCGCAAGTTCTCTCTGGTGTTTTGCCATGTCTTTAAAAGAGATTCCCTGCTGCGCCTCGGTAAAGGCAAAGATCTGGCCCGTATCTTCGGTCGGGAGAAACCCCTTCGGCATAATGTAGAACAGAAAAATGGTTATGAAAAACAGCACGCTGGTGATGACCAACGTCGCGATGCGGTGCTTAAGCGTCCACTGTAGGCTCTTTTCATAGGTTTTCAGCAGATTATCAAAAAATCGCTCCAAAGCCATATAAAGCCGGCCATGCCGTTCCTGCCCATGAGGACGGAGAAAGCGACTGCAAAGCATCGGCGTAAGCGTTAGGGACACGATTCCCGAGACGAGTATCGCGACACTGATCACGACGGCAAACTCATGAAGCAGACGTCCGAGGATGCCGCCCATGAAGAGCACGGGAATGAAAACTGCAACCAGTGAGCAGGTCATAGACAGAATGGTAAAGCCAATCTCTTGCGATCCGTTGAGTGAGGCCTGAAGAACTGGTTCCCCC
Organism: Nitrospirota bacterium; assembly: GCA_035625205.1. GTDB lineage: Bacteria > Nitrospirota > UBA9217 > UBA9217 > UBA9217 > JAJYKN01. The sequence goes on from DASPQB010000053.1 coordinate 724, forward strand.
TGCTCCACATGACGAACGATGTTTTCAAGCATCACAATGGCATCATCGACCACGAACCCGACGGCGAGGATCATCGCCATAAGCGAAAGATTGTCCACGCTATAGCCTAACAGATACATGACCGTAAACGTACCGATAATCGACATGGGGAGCGCCAAGCTTGGGATGATCGTTGCCGAGAGGTTTCTTAGAAACAAAAAGATAACGAGCACAACAAGAATTATTGCCAGCCCTAGCGTGAACTTTACATCAGCCACCGACTCCCGGATGGAGATCGACCGGTCGTAGAGGATATCGAGATTCACCGATGCGGGGATCTCTGCTCGAAACGTTGGCAGGAGTTTCTTGATGGAGTCGACCACCTCAACGGTATTGGTGCCCGGCTGGCGCTGGATGGCCAAGATCACCGCCCTCGTGCTCCTCTCGCTCGTGTTGAACCAGCTTGCGATCTTATCATTCTCTACACTGTCGATAACCCTGCCAAGCTCTTGAAGCCTGACGGGGTTACCGTTGCGGTACGCCACGATCATCGGTCGATAGGACGCCGCATCCATGAGCTGGCCAGTCGCTACTATGGTGAATGACTTCGTGGATCCTTGCAGCGTGCCGGTCGGCAGATTTACGTTCCCATTCGCAACAGCATTCGCTACTTCGTCGATCCCAATTCCCCTGGTAGCAAGCGAGCGCGGATCGAGCTGGGTGCGGACCGCATACTTCTGTGAGCCGAACACCTGTACCTGGGCCACGCCGCTTATCATGGATATCCGTTGAGCCATAGTGGTCTCCGCGTATTCATCCACCGCTGATAGGGCGAGCGTGGGAGAATTGATCGCCAGATAGATGCTCGGCTGATCTGCGGGGTTGACCTTCTGATAGGTCGGCGGCGTGGGCATGTTCGGGGGCAGCAATGGCATCGCCTTGGCGATCATGGCTTGGACGTCCTGGGATGCAGCATCGATGTTTCGATTCAGGTTGAACTGAAGGGTAATCTGCGTAACCCCGAGTGCGCTCGTGGACGTCATGTTGTCGAGTCCTGCAATCGTGGAGAACTGGCGTTCGAGCGGCGTTGCCACGGCCGAGGCCATGGTTTCAGGGCTCGTTCCAGGCAGCGAGACGTTCACCAGGATGGTCGGGAAATCGACATTCGGCAGATCGCTCACCGGCAGCAGTCGATATGACATAATGCCGAATAAGAGAATTGCGGACATGACGAGGGTCGTCATGATTGGCCTGCGTATAAAAGGTTCCGATATGTTCATATAAAATATCCTTTAAAAAATACCTGACCGCAAGAGAGAGGGAACAGACAGAAAAACTTGATGAGGTCTGCTTTTTCCCTAGCGACCAGCGTTCATAAGCTCTAATTACTACTTCTTTTTCACATCAGCATTTATCTGGTCACTCCTCCCTTGGTCGTCTTTTATTTCAACATGGACGCCAGGAATAAGATTGATTTGTCCATCCGTAACGACTTTCTCACCCGGTGAAACGCCACGGGCAATCACGGTGTACTCGCCGGTCGACCGTGCAATCGTCACTGTGCGCAAATCGACCGTGAAGTCGGGCTTTACAACAAAGACATACTGCCCCTCCTGGCCCGTCTGCAGAGCTGCAGACGGTACGATTACGGCGTTCCGCTCAGTGGTCAGCGTTATGACTACATTGACGAACTGTCCTGGCCAAAGCCTCATGTCTTTGTTTTCAAACGTTCCTTTAAGCTGAATGGTTCCTGTTGCGGTATCTACCGCATTGTTGATGAACGTAAGTACCCCCTGCTCAGGACGTTTTTCGTCCCCTGGAATTATAGCTTCCATCTTTAACGACCCCTCGGCCATATATTTTTTGATATCCGCCAGGTTCTGTTCGGGTACGGATAGCGTGACGTAAATAGGCGTGATTTTATTAATAGTCACCATCCCCACATCATTCGCCTTGACGACATTGCCCCTGTTGATAAGCACTTCTCCGACGCGTCCGTCGATAGGAGATTTTATGACGCAATAATCAAGCTGGAGTCTGCTGTTCTCAATATTGGCCTTGTCTGCCTGGACGGTCGCCGCTAAAGCCTCGGCGTTGGAGCGGATCTGATCGTACTGGTCTACGGACACGTAATCTTTCTGGACCAGTATAAGATATCTCTTTGCCTGCTCCTCCGCATTCTTCGCCTGCGCCTGATCCCGAGCAAGCTGTGCTTCGGCCTGCTTAAGTGCTGCGTCATAAGGACGAGGATCTATTTGAAAGAGCAAGTCGCCTTTTTTTACCTCCTGCCCCTCTTTGAAGTGGACATCGGTCACTTCCCCGCCTACGAGGGCCTTGATCGATACTGTGTTAAAAGACTCAACGTTGCCGATAGCATTGATCTGGACTGGGACATTCTGTTGTTTCACGACCCCGATTTTTACCGGTATAACCCGCTGTGTCGACTGTTTTGCCTTACTGTCGTTACAGGCACTGATGAATGCAAGGAGCAGAAACAGGGCTATGACTTTAGCATGTTCGCGAAATGATCCGTCTTTCATAATGATTTGTAGCCTTTCTTTTTTTGTTTAATTCGTTTTCAGTCAGCATTCCGCTTGAGACCGTCTACAGCCATTCTTTTACTTAGTATTTCAATGTTGCGTTATCGTATCCCCATTGCCTTTTCAATGCTGGCTTGGGACGTCTTGTAATTAGCCAGCGCACTCGTCAAGTTGGCCTGGGCCGTTACGTAGAGTGCAAACGCATCGGAGACTTCAATCGGGCTTCCCACGCCAGCTGCATATCGGCCGTTAGCCAGGTCCAGGTTCTCCTTGGCCTGTTTAGACGCCAGATCGGCGGTCGAGATACTCGCCTCCGCTGCGAGCAGGTTCAGATATGCCTGCCTGATTTCGAGCAGTATCTGCTGACGTAAAGATTCTTCGTTGGCTCTCAAGACATAAAGGTTGGATTTGGCTGCTGCTACCTGCTGTTGCGTCAAGAAGCCGCTGAACAGGGGAACAGTCAGCACCACGCCGGCACTCCAGCCGTGCAGGAACGATGAGGTGGTCTCGCCTGTCGCGTAATAGTTAGCATTTCCCGATAAGTTCGGGTAATAGCCTGACCGTGCGAAACTGACATTTTCCTCTGCTGCCTGCCTTTGCGCAACGATCGACTTGAGATCGGGCCTGTTTTCGAAGGCGCGTGCCGTTGCCTCCTCCAAAGTGATCGGATACTTCTGGAATGCGAGGTCGTCCTTGATCGTGTATGCGGGCGGATCAGGTGTCCCCATGGCGTTGTTTAAAGTCACCCAGGCAATCTTGAGCGCATTCTCTGCCGTAATGAGGCTGAGTTGCGCAGTGCTCAGATTAACTTCCGCATTGATAACATCGATCCTCGCATTCGTACCGACCGCATAAAAAGCTTTTGCCTGGTCCAGGTGGAGCTGCATCTGTTTTATGACGTCTGCTTCCACATCGCGATTCCGCTTGGCCACCAGCACGCCGTAATAGGCCTGTTTCACGCTCAGAATTATCGTATCCTGCGTTGCATTCAGATTTGAACGAGCGGACTCGAGATTATACTTTGAAATTTCCACCTGTGACGACGTCCTCCCGAAATCCGTGATATATTGGTTGAGCGATACGCTGCCCGTATACTGGTTATATGACGTCGTTGACGTCGAACTTGACGCTGGCTGAACCCTGTCATATAAGGCCGATGCGCTCAGCTGCGGATAATAAACGGAGCGTGCCTCGCCCACCAGGCTCCGATTGACATCCACTGTAAAAAACGAAGCAGCAATGGTCGGATTTTTCCGAAGCGCGATATCAATGCAATCGTTGAGCGTTAGCATCGTCACAGTAGCAGTGGACGCGGTCTGCACAGCCGCAGCATCCTGCTTCGGTGTCTGATCGAGTTGAGTCTGATTGTCGTGAACAGGAGCATTTTGATCTGCAGCCGATGCCGACTGCAACAACAAAGGCACACCCAGCAGGATTATAAGAATCAGCACTTGAAACGCGACTCTGATTCTGACATGCCACCTCATATTTTGGATTCTCCTTTTAATTCATTTAATGATGTTTCATCGTGCCATGTATAAAGATATCGACAAATTCCCGCACATTCTGTTCCATGCGTTTTTTTGACACACCATTTTCTTTTATCATTATTTCAGTACGGAAATAGTTAAAAAGCATGCCCATAAAGGCCCGAACGGCGCTTTCTGGAGGAACGCTCCTCATCACGCCTTTTTTTTGCAACGTTGTAAAATAGTTTCCAAGCGTTGCTCTACTCTCATTCACCATCGCACTATACACATTTCGTATTTTTTCAGGATAGAGATGAATCTCCGTCAACAGTATCTTGATCATGAGCTTTCGCTCTGTCAATGTCATGAGAAAATTCATCGCAATCAGAGAAAGCGCATCTTCATAGGGAAGCTGGTCCACTGCAGGAAGAATCTCCTTGAGTCTCGGCAGAAAGGTATAGCTATTCAGAAGCTCTTCAAATAACCTCTCTTTGGTGCCGAAGTGGCGAAACAGCGTGAGCTCGGTCACACCGGCCAGACGGGAAATCTCGCGTGTTGTGGCTCCAAGGTAGCCTTTTTCAGAAATCAGTTTGAGCGTTGCTTCCAAGAGTTGTTGCTTTGTTGTGGTTTTTCGTGTCATTATTTTTTTAACGAGCACATTATTGTAAGTATGTGCTTACATTACAGCAGACGTCCTTCGCTGTCAAGCAAATATCTGGATTCTATTTTGGCTTGACAGGATTCTATTTTCCCCTTGCATGCTTTCTCAGGGTATGGTAAGGTAAGGCCTTAATTGAAACCAACTATCTTGCGTTTATGGAGGATGTTATCGTGGCGGGTACGTGTCAAATCTGTGGTAAAGGGAAGCTCAGCGGCAATAAAGTCAGCCATTCGAACAACAAAACAAAAAAGGTATCGAGGCCGAATTTGCAATCAGTAAAAGCGGTGGGGCCGCACGGCTCGCATGTGCGGATACATGCATGTACTCGCTGTATCCGGTCCGGCAATGTCAAAAAAGTAAGCTAATCATTAGAGACCACCGTCCCCGCCTTTCTTTGGGCGGGGATGCTTTTTGCTATTCAGATCGCTTCACTCAAAGCTTCCCAAATCTAGTACTTATCCAGTACTTCCAAAGCAATTTATAGTGCGTTCACGACGAGTGACTCTGTGAGAGTGACAATCCAAATTAGATAATATCCTTGATGCTCTTGCGGCGCAGTAAATGCCAGCCGGACCAATGATTCTGGCAGCAAATTACAATAACTGCAAAGTATAAAGTTATAATTTGAAGTTGACTCTGTCCAGATGCTGTACTATATTACGCTATCAATAAATTCACAAGAGTGAGAAAAAAATTCACTGAAGTTCATTTTTCCCCGTTTTTGTTAACGGCGAAGGAGGTGGACAGGAGAAGAACAATCAACATTTTTTGTGGATGCTTCATTTTCGAAACTTGTGAGTCAGGGAGCACCTGTCGTGCTCAACTTTTATATTAAGGGGAGGAACTATGAGTTTGAAGAAAAGCGCTGTAATCGGTATGGTTGTTCTGGCTGTTATTGCACTGGTCGTAGGCATTATGACAAAAACCTCTGTTGAAGCGGCAAGCGGCTTAGCTGGCACAGCGTACGTAGCAGGTCACGGCGGACACCTTGCAATAATAGACCTTGCGACACTGAAGCCTCCTACGGACATCGAAAAAGATAGAGTAGTCATCACCGAAGCTGGTTCCGAGATGGAAGGCAAAATTGCCGGCATGGATTTCGCTGCTGTGAAAAAGGCTGGTGGTTCTCACGGTAGTACCCTTATCGGCAAGACACTCTATGTCGGGCTGTTGAATGGTAATGTTGTGACCTATGATCTAGCAACTGGCAAAAAATCCGCACCGATGCAGGTCGGGAAGAAATTCTGTGGCGCCATTACCGGACCGGATGGGAATATCTACTTCGAAGACATGGCTGACGGCCATGTATATGTCTTTGACCCGAAGGGCATGAAGACCGTCGATTCGATGCCTGTTGGTGCAGCCGTCTGCGGTATTGGCTGGACGAAAAACTCTGACAAAGCCTATGTGTCCGACATGCCTCTCGGCAAAGTTTATGTCATTGACTGGAAGACAAAAAAGACCATCAAGGAGATCACAGATCCCGACATGACCTTCATTCACCAGCTCTCGATGACCCCCGATGGCTCGCAGGTATGGGTGGCGGCGGCGAATGAATTCGACCCAGGCCTCAAGCCCGGCACGCATCATCCCTATCTCATCGTGATCGATACGAAGACCGACAAGATCGTCGATCGTATCGAGATGCCGGATACTATCAGGACCCACGATCTGGAGTTCTCTCGCGATGGGAAGACGGCGCTTGTCACCGGCCGCGACTACGTTCATAAGGACGGCGTTCTCGCGCTCATGGATGTCAAGACCCATAAGGTCGAGAAAACCGTTTCTCTCTGCGTAAGCTGCCATCAGCCCAACGGCGTTCAGGTAACCATCGACGACGGCGCACCGCTCCTCTGCGGTCTGGCTATTGACTGGAAGAAGTAAATCGTATAAAATATAAGCAGCGTAAGTACACGCCGGAGGGTGGAATACAAACCTGCTCTCCGGCTTTTCTTTCTTACGCGGCTGCATCAATCCAACATCGAAGGGAAACACTCCCCCGTCATGAACATCCCCTATGTCGCCTTAAAGAATTTAAAAAGAAAACTTACGCGGACATGGCTTTTATTTTCCATTGTTGCAGTGGTTTCATGTACGCTCTTTGCGGCCACTCTCTTTTTAAAGAGCATCAATAATGCGCTCAAAATCGGTACCTACCGGCTTGGCGCCGACCTCCTCGTGGTGCCTGAAAACGCGGAACAGAAGGCGAAGGCTGCGCTCCTGTCCGGCGAGCCCACATCGTTTCTCATGGACAAATCCATTCTAGATGAAGTAAAAAAAATCGAAGGGGTCAAAAACGCAACGCCGCAACTTTTTATCAAACCCACAAGCTTCTCCTGCTGTTTTAATGTTGATGTGTTCCTTGTCGCTTTCGACCCGAATACGGATTTCACGGTGAAACCCTGGCTTGCAAAGCACCTGAACAGAAAACTGGGTCTAAATGAAATCATTACTGGCAGGGAAATTCCCATAACCGTTGGCGATGTGATCCCCTTTTATGGGACTAACTTTACGGTCGGAGGGACGATGGAGCCAACGGGAATGGATTTTTTTGATCGCTCGGCTTTCATGAGTCTTGATGCAGCATATATAATGGCGGAAAATTCAAAAACTAAGGCTATTCAACCGCTTGATATCGGCAGGGACAAAATTTCCACTGTTTTAGTCCAGGTAAACGATGACATCACTCCTGATCGCGTAGCTATCAGGATCGAGCATGACATCCCCGGAGTCAAAGCCCTGCAATCGGACACGGTTATCAGCACTGTTCGAAAACAGCTTTCCGGCCTAATCCATGGTATCGTCCTGATCAGCAGCATCCTCTGGATCATCGTGCTTCTCATCATGGCCTTTGCTTTTTATATGATCGCCAACGAACGCCGCAGGGAAATCGGCCTCTTGCGTGCGATGGGTGCGAACAGACTGCACGTCGCAGAAATAATTCTGACTGAGGCGTCACTGCTTTCCGTATCCGGAGGAGCAGTTGGCGTTATCCTCGGATTTTCGCTGCTCGTCAGCTTTAAAGATCTTATGCTCCATTATCTCAAGCTCCCCTATCTCTTTCCCTCAACCGCAGAACTCGTTATTCTCGTGGTGAGCGCTCTGGTTTTTTCTTTTCTGACCGGGTTGCTCTCCGCCTTACTGCCATCTCTCTCCGTCATCAAAACGGAACCCTATGACGCCATAAGGAGTGCAGAGTGAAATACTTACTAATAATCGTCGTGTTATCTTCAATCAGCTTCGCGTCCTGTTCAAAGGAGAAAGTGCAGACTCCTGCTCCTCCGGAAGTGGCCCAAAAAAGTGAATTTGAAATTGCACGGGACCAGGTAAAAAAAGACCCAAAAGATGCTGCTGCATGGTATTATCTTGCGCAGTTGTATGAAGATGCAAATGCTTATCAGGAGGAAATAGATGCCCTTAAACATGTTATCTCCCTCAAGCCCGAAATGGGTTATACATATTTCAAGCTCGGAACAACGTACAACAGGGTAGAACGCTATGAGGATGCGGTAACGAATTTCCGTAAAGCGACCCAGTATCTTCATAATCAGCCGATGATTTACAATAACCTCGCCATATCCTATGGTAAACTCGGCAAAACTGATGATGAGATAGCCGCACTCAGAAAAGCACTGGCCATTCGGCCAAAATATGCTATCGCTCGATATAACCTTGGCATGGCATATGTTAAAAAGGGAGACCGGGCAGAAGCAACGAAACAGTACCAGTTGTTAAAAAATCTTGACGAGGGTGCCGCCGCATCTCTGAAAAAGGAGATAGATTCAAAGGGGAAATGACCATGACGAGAAACCTAATGGTATCGCTGTCTACCCTTATATTGATTGCTGCATGCTTGCTCTTCTCAGCAACGGGAACCACAGCCGGACAAATTAAGTGCACGGAATGTGGCATGTTCGTTGACCTAAATTCAAAATTTACCTCAAAAATCGTTCAAGGAAATACAACGCTCTACTTCTGCGACATCGGTGATCTTTTCTCCTACCTGAAACGAAAAGGTTTGCATGATGTCTCAGCGCAGGTCAAAGACTATAATACCGGCGAGTGGATCGAGGCTAAAAATGCTTTCTACGTCCATGCCGAAAAAACATTCATGACCCCGATGGGCTGGAGCATTGCCGCATTTAAGGACATGATGAGTGCTGCTAAATTCGGCAATGCAATGGACTACAATGCTGCAGCATTGACCTTCAAATGAAGAACTTGGTCGTCATCACAACCCTCATTGGCGGGCTCCTACTAGTACTCGTTCCGCGATATATCCTTCCCGCATGCGAATATGAAGGATATCCTCATATGCACTGCTCTGACACTGCCCGCGCCGAACAAGCTGCAGGCGTAATTCTCATGGCACTCGGCATAGCAATGTTTTTCTTCAAGAGGCATGAACTGATGATTGCTGGCGTCATCGCTGCCTGTCTAATGTTCGTGATCTCTTCTTGGCTTCCTGATAAGATAGGGTACTGTCTCAGCCCGCGGATGCCCTGTCACTATGGCATGGTGCCGGGAATCCGGTTTATTGACGTCACGGGAGCCGTTCTCATGATCATAGGACTGATCGGTCTCACCAAGACATACCGAAAGAAAGGAAAACCATGATTGAGCTGCATGGATTGTCAAAAACCTATACGATTGCAAATAAAACGATTAAGGCCGTTCAGCCTGTTGACCTGATCATTGAGCAAGGTCAGTTCATTTCCATTGTCGGTCATTCGGGAAGTGGTAAAAGCACCTTCCTGAGTCTCATCGGTGGAATCGCACGCCCCGATACTGGAACTGTACGCATAGATGGTGCAAATATTTGGGAATTTAATGATAAGAGGCTTTCCAAACTGAGGAATGATAAGTTCGGGTTTGTGTACCAGTTTGCCAGCCTTATACCAACCCTAACCGCGACGGAGAATGTCCTTCTCCCGACCGTGTTCGGTGGCAGTAAATCAGCGAAAGACGCAGAAGATCTCCTTACGCTCGTGGGACTCGGCGATAAGACGGGCCGGTACCCATCGGAACTAAGTGGAGGTGAACAGCAACGTGTAGCCATTGCCCGGGCATTTATTAACGATCCAGAAATCATTCTTGCCGATGAGCCCACGGGTGACCTTGATGAAGAGACCGAAGCTGAAATCATGGCTTTCTTTGAAAAAGTCAATCGGGAGAGGAACGTTACCATGATTATGGTGACTCACAGCTCAGAGATCGCCTTACGCGCGCCATCCCGGCTCCGGATGAAACACGGTACACTGGAAAAACTTAATGGATCCGACTGATTAGCGCGTTCCTCATCCCAGATCAACAAAGCGATACAAAAACGGCGGCCTAATGCCATTAGGCCGCCGTTTTGACGCTGTTCTTCGAATTCAAGCATTCTATCTACTTTTTCTTCTTCTCGTCTCCATAGAGATAGTCATATTCTGCTGGGTGATCATGTTTGAGCTCCTCCGTCGTCATCTTCCCGGTGAGCCACATCCAATTCATTGGAAATACCTCTGAGCGAAGATGTTCGTTATAGAAATGGAAGATGAGAATAAACACGATAGCCAAAAGCGCCTCATCACTATGCATGACGAAAATCACGTCCCAGATCCACTGCAGTGACCACACCGGGAATAGTGATGAAACGGTGACCGGAAACGCGAGGAAAAACCCTGATGCACCGATGATAAACATGCCCCAATACACAGCCCAATAATCGAATTTCTGCATATAGTTGAATTTTCCAAAATATGGTTTCTCTTTCCTGAAGCCGAAGAAATACATGAAATTGTGGAAAAGGTCAACAACGTCCTTCGGCCCCGGAACGAGCGTGAGTCGCATCCCTCCCTTGCGCGCCTGATTAATGAGGTAGAACTGGTGATACACAAAGTCGAGCAGCATGGTGATGCCTGCTATACGGTGTATGATGCCGGCAGACTTCGCACCGCCCCAGAATGAAATCCAAGCACTCGCTGGTTCCTGATAAGCGTATTTGAGCCCCCAGCCAGTGAAGGATAGGAGGAGAAACGTTGTGAACATGATAACGTGCTGAATCCTTGCAGAGAGGTCAAACCTCTCGATTTCAGCAGGCACAATTTTATTATTCATGGCTACCTCCCTTCTTGAACAAACGGTCGCGGATTTCCGCATAAATAGAAAGAAGAACGTGAACACAAATGAACAGGAAGACACTCACGGTGAGAATGATTAACGCGATTTCGGTAAAATGAGCGACGGGATGAGGTGCTTTGTGCGTGATGGCGGCAACAAACTTAGGGGTTGCTCCGCTATGGCATTTCCCGCACGTCACAATCTTGTTCGCGCCTACAACGGGTGATGAAGGATCTTTGTCGCTTTTAATATCATGCGCTCCGTGGCAGTCTGCACAGGAAGGTGCGCCACTGTGGCCAACCTTGAGTTTTCTTCCGTGAAAACTTTCCTTATAGCGCTCCATGACTTGGGGACTGAATCCATATTTTTCCGCCATCATCTTCTCTTCATGGCAAGCACCGCAGGTCTGAACTACGTTAAAATGATTTACTGCAGACTCTTTACTGGTCTTTGGCTGGATGTAATGAGGGGAGCCATGGCAGCTTGTGCAGACAGGCCCATCAGATGACTTTTTGACCATCACGTTCTGGCCGTGCACACTCGCTTGGTAGGCTGCATAGATGTCGGGATGGCAATTCACACAGGCGGCCTGCGCCAAGGGGTCAATCTTGCTCTTTGAAGTAAGCGAATTTGCAAGCGTTTGCACAGCTTTGTCCGGCGTTCCCCCCGACAGCCCTTGATGCTGGGCTCCTTTTAATACCATATGACACATGACGCAGTCAAAAGAACCGTGCACAGATTGTGTAAACTTTTCCTGATTAACGTTGACGCTTCCTTCCAACGATCCGTGGCAAGCAAGGCATGTCGCCGCATCAGGTGCTGCAATGGCTGCCGGGACCGCAAAGAGGGTGAACAACAGCACACTAATGTTCATCCAATTCCTCATACTTTCTCCTTTCACAATAATATTAAGATTTCAAGATCCCCAAAAGCGGCTTACTGTGCATGGTCACATGAAGAACCTAATCTGGGTATGCGTCAACCGAGTCGTAAGCAGGCCACCAATTCATTCGTAGCAGTCAGTGATGTCAGAGTAAATGGACGTAATGAGATCTGATTACATATTTGCATTCACATATAATGCCAAGGATAACTCATTGATTTCATAATGAGGTTGACACAGAGTTATTTGCAAGGTTGAGAGTAATGGTCGTATTATATCATCTTTGTAAATATTTTTGAGAATTATTTTTTTATCATGGGAGTCTTAAAACCCTCCTGCTTTTAACTGGAGGATGAAGCGCTGGTTGTAAAGCAATGAGAACGGCACTATTTGACAGCAGGTGCATAAATAATCATATATCTGAACAAACACGATGGTTGAAGTCCGCTAAAGAGCATGATTCGGAAATAACCGGCCTTCAGACGATGAGCAATGTCAATACGGGTATCTAACGCTGACTAAATAAAGCCCATGAGAGGGAGCCGTTTTACCCGCTTCTTTCCTGTCGCGCGACGTCAAAATTCGTTTCACGTCATCGGGACTGAACCTTCCAACGCCAACTTCTGCGAGGGTGCCGGTGATGATGCGAACCATATACTGCAAAAAAGCATCAGCCTCGATCTGAAGTTCAACAAAATCACCGCTTTCTTTTATTGACGCCGAAAGAATGGTACGCACCGGAGATGTCGCAGTACACCCCGAACCCTGAAACGCGGAAAAATCATGCCTGCCTATGAGAAACTTCAGTCCATTTCGCATGTTAGAAACGTTTATGGGTACATTAATATGCCACGCGAAATTGCGGCATAGAGCGGACGGCTCGCGCCTGCGCAGTATGAGGTATTTATAGGTTTTCGCCAATGCGGAATAGCGCGCATGAAAATCGTGGGCTACTTCCTCGGATTCGCGTACCCTGATGTCAGGAGGTAGAAGATTGTTTAAAGCTGGCGCCCAGGCCGCTCCAGGTATTGTGTTTGATGTTTTGAAGTTCGCAACGTGTCCCCACGCGTGTACGCCGGCATCGGTTCTGCCCGAAGAATAGGTAATTACTTTTTCGTGTGTTAGTACATGGAGGGCCAGCTCTAATGTTTCCTGGATTGAAGCATTTCCGCTCCGTGCTTGCGTTTGCCAGCCGTGATAATTCGTACCGTCATATTCGAGAATGAGTTTGATATTCCGCATATTTCCGAACATAGTAGGCAGATTAATTCATATCCTCCTGACCACTATTGCTACTCCCCCAAATATGCTTTCTTGATCCCCGGATCCTTTTCCAGAAGTGAAGCTTGCCCCTCCATGACGATTTTGCCGGTCTCCAGAACATATGCCCGATGGGCCAACCGGAGTGCGGCCTTCGCGTTCTGTTCCACCAGAAGAATAGTCATGCCCTGCTGGTTGATCTCCTGGATGATCCTGAATATTCTGGCAACAATGATCGGGGCAAGACCGAGAGAGGGTTCATCAAGGAGCAGCAGTTTTGGCTTAGACATGAGCGCCCTTCCGATAGCAAGCATTTGCTGTTCCCCGCCGGATAGAGTCCCACCGAGCTGTTTGTGCCGATCGGCAAGCGTGGGGAACAAGGTGAATACCTGATCGATTCCCTGAGATAGCTCTTGACTGCTTCTTGAAAAAGCTCCGATCTCGAGGTTTTCGGTCACAGTCATGCGGGCAAAAATACGCCGTCCTTCCGGCACCTGCGAAATCCCCAATGAAACGATCTCATGCGCCCCTCTGCCGGATATTTGAGTGCCGTAATACGATATCGTTCCCCGCCGCAGCGCGGTGATGCCGGATATCGACATGAGTGTCGTGGATTTTCCTGCGCCATTCGCCCCGATAAGCGCCACAATTTCTCCCCGTCCGATTGTCAGGTTGATGCCCTTGAGCGCATCGATCATGCCGTAAGAGACGGTTGCATCTTTGAGCTCAAGCATGCGGATGGTCCTTACCAAGATAAGCCTGGATTACGTCGGGATTGTTCTGTATATCCTTCGGCAATCCCTCAGCGATCTTGACCCCATGATCGAGTACGATCACGCGGTCCGATATGCCCATGACGACTTTCATGTCGTGCTCGATCAAAAGAATGGCGACGCCGTCGTCCCTGATCCTGCGTATAAGACCCATCAAGTCCTGTGTCTCGAGGGGGTTCATTCCGGCAGCTGGCTCGTCAAGGAGTAACAGGTGCGGCTCGGTCCCGAGTGCACGAGCAATTTCTAATCGCCGTTGGTCTCCGTAGGACAGGTTTGAGGCAATCGTATCATGCTGGTCTTCGAGCCCCACAAACTTTAAAATATCCGCAGCCAAGTATCCTAAATCCCTCTCTTCTTTTTTTACCTTACCCGTCCGGAAGAGCGCTCCAAAAAAACCTGTCGTTGTCCGACAATGTGCTGCGACCATGACGTTCTCAGCACACGTCATGCCTTTGAACAATCGAATGTTTTGAAATGTCCGCGCAATGCCAAGCGCAGTGATCTCGTGGGGCGGCATCGTCGTAACGTCCCTATCGTGAAAAACGATGCCCCCTTTCGTCGGCCGATACATACCTGTGACGCAGTTGAAAAATGTGGTTTTACCTGCACCGTTCGGACCAATGATACCAACAATTCTATCACGTTCGACACGCATGTCGATCCCATCAAGCGCTTTAAGCCCGCCAAAATGTTTCGTCAAGTTTTTCGTCTCTAATAACAACATCTCTCTTCAACTCAACCGATCCACATAAAAAATGAAGGGGTTAAACTGTTTTCCTCACAGAGCCCAGAAGACCTTGCGGCCTGAATACCATCATAAGCACCAGAGCCGCGCCGAAGGCCAACATGCGGTAATCCTGAAAATCGCGAAATACCTCGGGAAGCGTGATCAGCAGAAGGGCACCAAGTATGATACCGGAAATGCTGCCCATGCCGCCGAGGACGACCATGCAGAGAATCATGACAGACTCAAAAAAAGTAAAGCTTTCTGGCGATACAAAAGCCATTTTTGCGGCAAAAAAAACGCCGGTCACACCGGCCCATGCGGAACCAAGCACGAATGCGAGAAGTTTAAGCAGGAAGGAATTGATACCCATTGCCTCGGCCGCAATCTCATCTTCACGGATTGCGATCCATGCTCTGCCGATTCGTGACGCCAAAATTCGCTTCATGGCGAATATTGTTCCTATGGATATCATCAGAATGAGATAATAGAAATCGAAAGTCGTATGCAGCACGTACCCTGCCAATACCGGTCTTCCCACCTGCGAGATACCGTTCGGCCCGCCGGTAACACTATCCCAATTGTTCAGTATGATACGAGTTATTTCTCCGAGTCCGAGCGTGACAATCGCAAAGTAGTCTCCACGTAGTCTCAGAGTCGGCGTTCCCAGCACTACAGCAAAGACGGCAGCCATCCCTCCGCCGACCGCAAGACCGGGCCAGAACGAGAGGCCGTATTTTGTCGACAGGATAGCATAGGTATAGGCGCCAATGGCATAAAACGCTACATATCCCAGGTTCAACAGCCCCGCCTGCCCCACGATGATATTCAACCCAAGTGCGAGTACGATATAGATGCAGGTCAAGGTCATGATATCCCGGTAATAATCATTCAGATAAAAAGGTAAGATGATAAGGAAAACTAGCAGGAGTGCAACTGTAAGGGGAGAATCGGCATATCGGATAAGCGATGAAACACTTGATGATGCTTTAGTGAGCATGACTGAAATCGATTGATGCACGGATTTGACAAAATCATGCTTAGACAGGCGCCAAAGGAACATGATAACAAGTGCCCCAGCGAAAATTAGAGCTGCCGTGACGATACCGGTGAACGGTAGCGTCAGCAAACCAGCCCAGAACGGAAGTAAAAGAATATTGAAGTATGTTTTTTCTCGGAAATGGAGGATGGCCATTATGGTGGAGAATTATCGCACAAAATGCATAGAGTTTCAAGGTGTTATTGCATCTTTGCATTTTATAAACGCGATAAATGACAAACGTATAGTACTTTAGGAAAATCTCACACCGCATTGGTTGCAACCGGCATCAAGAGGTCACGTACCACATAGCATAATCTTTACTAGCGATGCCTCAACAACATACGAATCAATTATTTCCGTTTGGATGTCAACGAGGGGCGAAGATTTATATTCTCCTCACAGTACTGTCTGAAATACAGCATTTTCATTCTAGCCGGCACCGTTATCACAAGTGCTGGGGAAAAGGTCCGGAAGTTTAAAGAATAATATCAATGCATTACCTTGCGATGGATCAAGCAGTACAACTATGTGAATGATATCATTTAGCCGATGCAAATTATAATATAGAGACCAAACCAAAAACATAAAAAAGCTCTTACCGGACAGCCTGCAGAGCTGCAGGTCATCACAATCGTAGAACCTAAAATCGCCCATATTTTTACCCTGACTTAGCCAGCATCGTTTTTTTTGTCTCGGCAGGAGAACTACTGCGTATATAAAGAGATGTTCCATAAACTTGCGAAAAAGATGATTGGAGTTTGACAATGCTGGTGTTTCTGGTTAACATGTCATGATAATATCGTTTTAAATCATTTATCATGCTCAAGAAAATCTTTAGCATATTCATCCTACTCGTTTGGGTGGTCATGCTCGGGTTCCTCATCGAGCGGATCTACTTCCGGCCTTCGTCAGTTATTGCCTTGGACGCTGTGACGGAAGAAGGCGTAAGCGCAACCGACGAGTGGTTCGGCATATATCAGCAGGGGAAAAAAGTCGGGTACGCCCATACCCAGATCAAGCCCGAAGCTGAAACGTATCACCTCGTAGAAGAATCCGAGATGGATATTCTTGCCCTTGGTGCTGTTCAGCGTGTCAAAACAAACATTAACAGCTATACTTCAAAAAACTTTCTTCTCAAATATTTCGATTTCGACATGCAGACGGAAATGACCGAAATGAAAATAAAAGGCGCCGTGCTCGGTAGCAAGTTGGTACTCGACATCGATACCGGCGGGAAAACGCGGTCTCAACGAATCCCCCTCAGTAGTCCGCCGTATCTCTCTCCGAATATTAAACCTGCCATACTCCTTATGGGGCTGGAAACGGGCAGACAGTACCGCTTCCCGATTTTCAATCCTGTAACCATGAGCACCGAGCAGACACTTATCAATGTTGAGTCAAAAGAGTTCCTTAAAATCGGTGATCAAGAAAAAACCATATATAAACTGAAAGAAACTTTCCAGGGCATGGAGACTACGTCGTGGATCACCCAGGACGGAGAAACGATAAAGGAAGTAAGCGCACTCGGTTATATGTTACTTAAGGAAAGCAAAGATGAGGCGCAAAAACGCGATAAGGATGGCCCCGTGGTTGACATCGTCACGCTCACGATGATTCCTTCGGACCCGATAAATGAATCTTCTAAGGTATCCTACGTAAAGGCCCAACTGAATGGGGTTGATCTCAGCGGCTTCCAACTGGATGGCGACCGGCAGTCACTCAAGGGTAATGTGATCGAAGTACGCCGAGCAGATGCCCCTTCAGCTTACCGTCTGCCCTATACGGGAAAAGAGATGTCCGACTATCTTTTGCCGAACGCCCTGATCCAGAGCGACGACGATAAGATTATTGAAATGTCGAAAAAAGTGCTGTCGGGTGAAAAAGATCCGCGGGAAGCTGCCAAGAAACTGAATGAATGGGTTTATTACGCGATTAGGAAAAAAGCTGTAGTCAGCATACCGAGTGCACTCGATGTACTCAACCAGCGTGAAGGCGACTGCAAGGAACATACGGCCCTGTATACTGCGCTCGCACGAGCGGCAGGCCTTCCGACTCGTATGGCAGCAGGCGTCGTGTATGTGAATAATGGTTTCTACTACCATGCATGGCCCGAAGTTTGGACCGGCCAATGGCTCGCGGTTGATCCCACGTTTAACGAGTTCCCCGCAGACGCGACACATATCAGGTTTGTTACGGGCAACCTTGACCGGCAGTCTGATATAGGATGGTTGGTCGGGAAATTGAGCTTAAAGGTTCTGGAATATAGATAGAACAATCCTGGCCACTCCCCTGCTCAATTTCCGCTAAATGCCCCATGACTAAAACAGCGGTTTGCTGCGGTCGATGTCAATTGCTGAAGCGGATTTGAAATCCTGAGAAACACGGGAAAACTTCTCCGGTTTTTAATCCAGGACCGATATTAAACAATAAATTCCCTTTAGCTTGTTGCAGGGTTACTTCTTAAAGGGTAGGGTTTGAGGAACCGCTGTTTGTTCAATTGATAACATCACCTACTTTGCAGATACCCGGTCAGTTTGTTGCTTGGTAATTATTTCGGCTTGGCGAAATCATGCAGAGCAGGCATGTGCATTTTTTCATTGAGTGACCCAGCCTTATCTTTTACGAATTTTACAAGGCTTCGTGAGAAAGAACGGAGAACGATGATCAAACTTATCAATCTCACAAAAAAATATGGCAAACTCACCGCAGTGAACAACATCAATCTCAATGTGGCTCAAGGTGAAATATTTGGTTTCCTCGGGCCGAATGGTGCAGGTAAAACGACTACTATTAGAATGATGGCTGGCTTGCTTCAACCAACGAGCGGCACTGCGCTCATCGGTGGCTTTGATATCCAGACAGAACCGCTAAAGGCAAAATTCATTACCGGTTTTATTCCTGATAGACCTTTTCTCTACGAGAAACTTACTGCAATGGAATTCATGTATTTTATTGCGCAACTGTATGAGATGCAAGATTCAGACAAACGGATCTCCGGGTTACTGAATCTCTTCGGACTTTCCGATTGGCAGGATGAGCTCATTGAGAATTTTTCACACGGAATGAAACAGCGTCTCGTCATGGCCTCTGCACTGCTTCATGATCCCAAAGTTCTCGTCGTTGACGAACCCATGGTTGGACTGGACCCGCGCGGTGCCCGTCTCGTCAAGGACATCTTCAAGGAGCTCGCTTCGAAAGGCGTCACGGTATTTATGTCCACTCACACGCTCGAGATTGTTGAACAGATGTGCACACGTGTCGCCATCATTAACAACGGTGACATTATAGCAGAAGGAAGCGTCGAAGACCTCGGCCGCATAGCACGGATGGAAAAAAGTCATCTCGAGCCGATATTCTTAAGGCTTACAGGAGGAGATGAGGCCGTCTAACCGGTCCACTCGTTATGTTCCTTCTTCTGACACCTCGATATAGAGCACTAAAGAACAGATTCACCCGCCTCATACCTGGTGATGGTACCAAAACGTTGGTCCTCGTGATGCTCGGTCTTGGATTTTGGGCTTTTCTGTTCGGTATTTCGTTCAGGGTTCTCGGCTACTTTCGGACTATCGAGGGTCTCGGCGACCTGCTCGCGCTCCGGCTGCTTTCAATGATATTGTTGACTTTCTTTTCAATTCTGCTGTTTAGCAACGTCGTCACCTCCTTGTCAACATTTTACCTTTCAGGAGAACTTGAGATCCTGCTTTCTTCACCGATAAAGATTGAAAGTATTTACCGGACAAAATTCATCGAGACCATCATGGACTCTTCATGGATGACGCTCATCTACGGTTTACCTGTTTTCATTGCATATGGTGTAGTGTTCCATTCAGGCATTTCCTACTATCTCGGTTTGGTTCTCACAATCCTGCCTTTTTTAATGATTCCAGCATCAATCGGCATTTTGGTCACGATGCTGCTTGTGCATTCTTTTCCTGCACGACGAGCAAAAGATATCATTGTACTGCTCGGTCTTTTATTCTTCGTTGTTATCTATATTTTCTTCCGCATGCTTCAACCGGAAAAACTGGTTGACCCCGATGCTTTCCCGTCCATTGTGCAGTATCTCACTGCCATGCGCGCACCGATCTCGCCTCTCATCCCCAGTTCCTGGGCAGCAGAAATCCTTGCACCATTGCTTCGAAAAACAAGGGGCGACGAGACTTTTTACCTGATGATGCTTTGGAGCACCGGGCTTGCTGGAATCGTCATCGGTGAATGGGTCAGCCAACTCATCTTTTACGCCGGCTGGTCTCGTTCTCAGGAAGGTAAAAAAGCATCAATTTCACGGAAGCGTCTTGCAGGTGTTTTTTTCAGAGTCATCTCCATGCCGTTCCGTGGTAAAATGCAGGCTATAGTCCTAAAAGATATAAAACTATTTTTTCGTGACACATCGCAATGGTCACAGTTGTTCCTGATTTTTGCGCTCATGGTAGTCTACATCTACAGCTTCAAACTCCTGCCGGTCGATCGAGCTACAATGCCGACTTTCTACCTCCAGAACCTTATTTCATTCTTGAACCTCGGCATGGTCGGATTTGTGGCCTCGTCGGTCGCCGTGCGTTTCGTATTCCCGGCTGTCAGTCTCGAGGGCGTATCGTTTTGGATCATCCGCTCTGCACCCCTTTCCCTCAGGGACTTCCTCTGGGCGAAATTCTGGAGCAACCTTCTCCCGCTCCTTGTGCTCTCCGAAATCCTTATTATCCTTTCAAATATTCTGCTGAGGGTCACATCTTTCATGATGGGCTTGGGCATCGTGACGGTCTTTATCATGACCTTCGGGATCACGTCGCTTGGTGTAGGACTTGGGTCGGTCTTCCCTAAATTTAAGCATGAAAATGTAGCGCAAATCCCTACCGGCTTTGGCGGCATTGTCTACATGATTTTGACCATGTTGTTCATCGGTGCGGTAATCACGCTGGAAGCTTGGCCGGTATTTAAAATTTTTTCATCTCAGACATTCGGTCGTCATATTTCTGTTCTAGGATGGATATCTATAGTTTTATCCTTTGCTCTTGTAATAACCGTCAACATTCTGGCATTATTATTGCCCATGAAAATAGGGTTTATGCGCCTTTCAGCGCGTGAAATATAAAGCTCCATATATACAATATATTGTATAGATATAAAAAAACAATACCTTACCTTGTTATTTTTCTCTTTACAAATATTCCAGCTTATGCTATAAACCTCTAATAATAATAAATTTCGTTTCACAGTCCCTCCAGCAAGTAAACTATTAACTTTGGCTTTTTAAACACTATCGTACTTTTTCAGCAGGGAGGCCTATGCAGCTCAAGACCCTTGAAATGATCGGCTTTAAATCATTCTCTGACAAGACGACTATTACCTTTCAGCCAGGAGTAACTGCGGTGGTTGGCCCGAATGGCTGCGGTAAGAGTAACATTTCGGATGCCATTCGCTGGGTCCTCGGTGAGCAAAGTGCAAAGCATCTACGGGGCGACAAGATGGAAGACGTTATCTTCAACGGAAGCGAAAACCGCAAGCCACTTGGTATGGCCGATGTTACCCTCCGGCTTTCGAACGTCGGCGGGAATCTCTCGTCGGAATTCGGGCAGTATGAAGAAATCGAGATTACCCGAAGACTCTACAGATCCGGGGAGAGTGAATATCAGATAAACAAGATACCTTGCCGCCTCAAGGACATCCGAGACCTCATGATGGATGCGGGTGTCGGAGCTCGAATCCACGCCATTATCGAACAGGAGAAAGTGGACCACATTCTGTCATCCAAGCCTCAGGATCGCCGCTTCTTGTTCGAAGAGGTTGCAGGCGTGATGAAGTATAAAGCACGCCGCCAAGAGGCACTTTCAAAGCTCGAATCTACTCAGCAGAACCAACTGCGGGTGAATGATATCATCACTGAAGTAAAGCGTCAGCTTAACTCTCTCGATCGGCAGGCGCGCAAGGCCGAACGATACCAGAAGATTCGCGCCGAGATGAAGGATTTGGACTATCGCCTTGCCTCTGTCGAATACTCCATACTGGGGAGCGACTGGAAAACCGCGACCGATGAATTCAAGAACGCTGAAGACGAAATCACCGAACTACATGCAGCGCTCGGCAGAATCGAAGCAGCCATTGAAGAGTCCCGAGCAGATGCCCTCGTTGCCGAGCAAGAGCTTTCCGCACTTCAGCATAAGATCCATGAAAGCGAGACAGCGCTGAGCCGAGCAGAACACCGCGTCGAAATGTCGAAGAGTCAGATCGCATCGCTAACTGAACAACGGGACCGCGATCTCGCTGACCGGGACTATCTTAAGCAGGAAACGGCCCGGGTGACCGTGCTGAAGTCGCAACACGAGGAAGAGACCCGGCGGCTCGCTGTTTCGCTCAACGAAAAGAATGCCATGCTCGCCGATCGGACGATTAAGCTCGACGCGCATTCCCGCGTGGTTCGAGACAAGGAACTCGCGCTCGATGAGACGAGAGTCGGAATCCTGAACGCCATGACGGCTGCAGCAAACGAAAAGACCAGGATATCGAATCTGCAGACCAGAATTTCCCAGATCGACGAGCAGGATGCGCGCGCCTTACAAGATAAACATGAACTGGTTCTGAAGTTCAGAGAGCTTTCAACCCATATCATTGCTAAGGTACGCGATCTCGAGGAACTCCTGTCCAGAAAGTCAGCTGTCCAAGAAGAACGTGCTCAGGTCATAGAGCGGTTGCAACAAGCGCTGGTAAGGAAAAAATCGGTTGAGACGATTATCAACGAAACAAAGAACAGACTCGCGGCACATAACTCGCGCCTCCGCTCACTTATCGAGCTGGAACAAAGCTTGGAGGGTTACCAGAAGGGCGTACGGACCGTTATGGCAGCAAAAAAAGATGCCCAAGCGAACGAACGACTTGGTACGATCCATGGACTCGTGGCGGACATGATTGAAACAGAACCACAATACGAAGTGGCAATAGAAGCGGTGCTGGGAGACAGGCTTCAGTACGTCGTCGTCGATTCTCAGCACGATTCGCTCAAGGCCATCGATTACCTGAAAGCAAGGAGCGGTGGAAGGAGCACTTTTATCCCGAAAACACCGCGCGAAATTAAAACCGACCCTTTTGTCAAGAACGGCCATGCCGGCGTTATCGGTTCTGCACTGAATATCGTCCGTTACAATGAGAGCTACGGCAGCGTTGCTCAGTACTTGCTCGGTGACGTAGTCGTTGTCGACACCATGGACACAGCGCTCTACCTTTGGCAGAAAAATGGCATGCACAAGACCATTGTTACGCTCACCGGCGAGATACTAGATCCCTGGGGTGCAGTCACCGGAGGCACAATCGAAGCGGTTGGTACGGGTATGCTCACAAAGCGGCGCGAGATCAAGGACTTGGAGCATGAGATTGCGGAGCTGACGGTCAGCGTGGCAAAGCTGGAGGCAGACCTCTTGTCCCTTGATGCCGCCATAGAATCGGATCGGAGAATAGAGTCCGATCTCTCCCAACAGATCCACAGCGCGGATCTTGAATTCGTGAACATGGAGAAAGACCGACTTGCTGTCCGTGACGAGATCAGCCGCATCGAAGACCGTCTGAGAACTCTTGATAAAGATGTAGCTGAGCGTACGGCACTCAGGTTTGATCTGAGTGCCCAAATTGATGCTTCATCCGAAGTCCTTCGCCAACTCGAAGCCGGCCACTCAAGTGCACAGACAGACATCGAATCGCTCCAGGCCGAACTCAATGTCCAAAAAGAGACCCGTGAAATGGCGCTTGCGGAAATAACCGAGGTCAAGATTGAGATCGTGGCGCTCCAGGAAAAGCAAGCTGCCGCATCAAGGGGACTCGACGCTCTTGTGCAGACGGAGTCGGAACTTGCTGACCGCATCGCCAAGCGCGAAATAGAGATTGCGGCCATCGCAGGGAAACTTGGTGAACTCTCTGTGCTCATTCATGAGGCAGAAGCCGAAATCAAAATTAACATCGAAATTCTTGAATCTCAACGGAATATCCTCGTTTCGCTGCAGGAAGCTCATTCCACAAAAACTCAGGCCCTCCAGTCGTCCGAAGAACAGGCGAGACAAATCCGGCATGATATCGAGACGGCGCAGAAACGGCTTTCCACCACTGAGGTAAAGCGGACTGAGCTTCGCATGAAGATCGAGCATCTGAAGGACAGGATCTGGAGTACTTATCACTCAGAACTTGAGTCTGTGGTCACTGAACTCGGCCAATTCGAAATGAATCTTGACGAAGCCAAGCTTCGGATTGATGAGTATCGCCAGAAAATAGACCAGATGGGTCCCATTAATGTCGACGCCCTTCAGGAATATAATGAGCTCAAAGAGCGGTATGACCTCCTTTCCGCGCAGCAGGCTGATATCAGCGATTCCATCAACAATCTGAAAGCGACCATCTCCAAGCTGGACGGAGAAACCATCGAGCTCTTTACTGAAGCGTTCCATTCCATCCAGGAGAAATTCAAGGAGGTATTTTCCCTCCTCTTTGAAGGCGGCAGAGCGGAACTCATCCTGCTGGAACCTGAAAACATCCTCGAATCTGGCATCGAAATCATTGCTCAACCGCGAGGTAAAAAATTCCAGACCATTACGCTCCTTTCGGGCGGAGAAAGAGCACTTACTGCCATTGCCCTTCTGTTCGCCGCCTTCCTGGTCAAGCCAAGCCCTTTCTGTATGCTTGACGAAGTCGATGCCCCGCTTGATGAGGCAAACGTGACACGCTTTACGCGCCTTATCCGTGAAATGAGTAACCGATCTCAGTTCATTATTATTACTCACAACAAGCGCACCATGGAAATGGCTGACGCGCTATACGGTATAACAATGGAAGAACCGGGTTGTTCCCGCGTGATCTCGGCAAAACTCAGGGAGACCGAAACGGTAATGGCTTAGGACACAGTACAGAGTACAGAAAAGTAACTGTAAAAAGTTGTGATAGCGTTACTCTGTACTTTGAACTTCCCTTCCCTTATTTCCTGTGTTATTCTCCGTTCATGCTTTTCTGTAAACATTCTGGCTTTAAAATAAACAAAATTACAAGGTCTTTCCTGCTTTTCTTTCTGTTGCTGATGGAAGTGTCGCTACCTGCTTTTGGTGGTCCTACCGACACTCGCACGGAGAAGCCCCAGACTGCTGCGACTCAAGTGGAGACACTTAAGCGTTTTGAACTCGTCTTCGAACCTGATGCCTACTATACGGATGTGGACCTCATCATCGGCCTCACCAAATCCCCAATCCCGCAGCTTGGTGAATTAACAGAGTCGGAAATCTACGGCAAGCTCCTCTCAAGGGCGGCCTTGCTACCGCAATTTCTTGTGCTCGAAGCAAGCGTCTACCCTATGCCCTATCTCGGTACCTACATTCGAGAGCATAATGAACGCTTCTACGATAATGCACAGATATCCGGCAGCTTTAATTGGATAAAGGCGGTCACTGCCGGATTCGATGAACCCTATGCCGTCTCCTTGCTTGCCGGAAACGTCGCGAACTTTTATGTACCTGGCAACAGCGATACAAAGGGGTTGGGATATAGCGGGTACCTCTTCAGCATGGGAAACTACCACATCAAAGATAATGTTCTTGTTCAAGACCAGTGGCGAGAGTATGAGTGGAAAATGAAAGGAGACCGAAAATCCCCCGTAAAGAAACTGAGCTGGAGCTTTCGGATAGGAGCCAAACTCCACGGCAACCCTAACATTGCGGATGTCATATACTTTTCCATCAGAAGAAGCAGAGTGGACTATCAGCCAGAAGAAAGTTCCATATTTCATAACAGCGGATTTGAATATACCTACGAAATGGACAGCCGCACCTTCGACGCCATCCGTCATTACTTTTTTGTTGAGAAGAAGTGGCCGGTCAAGAACAGACGCATGGCTTACTCGCTTGCCGTTGGTTTTGTGTGGGATTCCGAAAAGATGTATACCGGGGTGCTGGCCACAGGCCAGGGAAATAACTTCCAGTTTATTTTGCGGCCGAATATCGAGTTCTAAGGACGTGGAGGCGTATCCGTCGGAGATAACGGGAGTATGATCTGTTCCCGGCTCACCGATTCAGGCGCAAGAGTGATCACTGTATAATTTCCGATACCGCCGTGCGACGAATCCAATTTCGCTCGGAGTTCGTCCTCCTTTCCTTCCGTACAGACAACTGCCCGAATCCTGTTTTCCTGCTCAATAAATGTAACGTGATCCGGTCCGTTAAAAGATGTTCCATTTGAGGATTTCTCCTGACGACGCATTTCCTCCTGGAGATTCTTGTCGATGGTAGTCCTGATCGTTAATCCGCCCCGGTACAATGCTTGTTCACCGTAGAGGGTTTCGAGTATTTGCTCAAGGACACGTTGATAGCATGGTCGTTCGGTCACCTGCGTCAATGCAGTGACATCGAATTTGCGTGCCACATCATACCTGAATTGTAACGGCGCGGCAAGTGCCGCCGCATAATCATCTTGTGAAATGAGTTTCGCCTGCTGCAAGTTGAAGAGGACCCTTTTCTGACGGGTTCGGACCTTTTCTGGCCGCCTTGCAGGGTTGTAGTATCGGGGGTTCGGCAGCATGCCGGCCAGCAGTGCAGCCTCCCCTATTGTTAATTCGCTAGCATGTTTGTCCAAATAATAACGACTGGCCGCTTCGATGCCATAAATGTTTTCCCCCCACTCGACTTCATTCAGGTAAATTTCCAGGATTTGCCGTTTGGTCAGTATTGCTTCGGCTCTCTCTGCAAGAACATATTCCCGTATTTTACGGCTGATCGTTTTTTCCTTGGATAGCAAAACGTTTTTGATCATTTGCTGCGTGATGGTACTCCCTCCGCGAGCAAATCTGCGTTTTTGTACATCGAGGACAAGAGCGTCCCACGTTGCCTTGTAGTTCACCCCATGATGTTCGAAGAAGGTGTCGTCTTCGGCAGTAACGACGGCTTTGACGACAATGTCAGGAAGGTCTTTTATGGGAACCCATATCCTGAATTTACGGTCGTAATACTGGGTCAATATGTTTCCGTCCTTATCTAGAACGTCTGCCGCTGCTGCTGGCCGATAATGCTTGAGGACCGAAACATCAGGAAGATGGGCAAGGATTTTTATGATGAAGCCAGCTAAGATAAGGACTAAGGCAAGGAAGACTGCAAGTCCTGCGAAAAAAATCTTTTTCATGACGGGATGCTATTGTTTTTACCAACGCTGGTGGTCATATAGTTCACTATTCCCTCTCTTGGAATGCCTCGTTTTTTCTGCCCTATTCCAAGCTAAATAAATTTCTTTCTTAAGATGACGAACACGTTGATAAAAAGGATAAATTATAGTCCTAACAATATGAGAATGTACGCCGACAGTCAAGCGAGGTAACCGGCAGTTAACCATCGTTTCAATGCTGGTAACTATTTCATTGCAATAACGCTCTTAAGCATTTGCACCGTTTCAGGGTCCGTCCAGTTAAGCGGTCCAATCACTTTGTACCGCACAACGCCCTGGCTATCCATGATATACGTTTCGGGATATTTATAGGTACCATAGAGATGTGCAATAGATTGATCGGGATTGAGGAGCACCGGTACCTGCAAATTGTTCTGCTGCATAAATTTCCTCACGGCTTTCTCACCGCCTTCGTCGACGCTGACCGCGAGCATCTCGAAGTCATTGCCTGCGAGTTCCGGATAAAGCTTTGACAGTAAGGGCATTTCCTCGACACATGGCGGACACCACGTAGCCCAAAAATGGACCATTACGACTTTGCCTCGAAAATCCGAAAGGCTAAAATAACGTCCGTCCAGATCTTGAAGCCGGAACTCGGGAGCTCTGTCTCCAGTCATAATAATTTTATGTTGTGCAGACCTGCTCTTAACAACAATCCCGGCTACCACAAGGACTGCCAAAAGAAACAGGGAAAAAAGAAAAATTAACTGTTTTTTCCCACCCTTTGCAGTTTGGTCAGACATGGTATTCAGCTCCCTCGCAAGCTCATGTAGCTGCTATTATACGGTTTCTTCTTTCTTCGAGCAAGGAAAAATCGGCGGAAGAGACGTTGGTCACGCAGTACACACCCATCAGCGTTTTCATTTTTCAGTACAAGATAGCGAGTTTGTTCAGCCTTTTTTTTCTATATGAAAAGTAAAATCAGTTTGCTATAATAAGCTGATATGATTAGCGAAATTAAACTGCACGGGAAAGCCAATGAAAAAATAGATTATTTCGTTACCATCACCGGCTCAGATTTAAGCAGCAGGTATTGTTACGAGTCTCTTCCGGAGGGAGATCGCTTTTTTTCTGGAAGAAATGAGTTCATCATCTACTCCGATAGAATAAGCTATATCGGCACCGGCGGCAGCCTGTGTGAATACATGTTCGGTGTCGATTTGCCATTTAAGGACCTGCTGCGAAAGGATGTTTCCAACCGTCTGGTCATGTATGGAGCGTTCTATGACAAATCTGACAACATTACCTTTACCAATGACACCGCTGGCGGCGAATCGTTCGAACACGTTTTTCTCACCGGCAATGCCGTATCAAATTACTACTTTTTTTTTGACACATCCCTGAAAACAGAAATCAAGGATATTCAGCGCGATATGCTGAAAAACATCGGGAAGCATCTGAAGCGCAGCATGACCGTCGGAGCCGCCGATGACACCAGACTCTGCAGGGAAATTTATGAATCGTTGGACGACCCACGGGCACTAGTGTTCCTCTTTCGTCTGTTGAACCGTCACAATGAAGAATACTTTTGTTTATTCAACAAATTTTATTCAGAGCATAAAACACTTCTTCAAGAAGCGCATACGTTTCTTGATGATTTAGCAAAAAAATATCATATCGACCCATATCAGCAGGAGCGCATCAAAATCGACGGGATGTACAAACTGCCCGAGAATAAGAAGATCGTTGACGAGTACAAGGACATCCTGATATCCGTGTCTGAAAAGAGACAGGTCAACCCTTCCGAACTTGCTAAACTCTCCAGGCTCCGCACTCTGAGCCTCAGACTTAACATTCCCCATACGCTCTTCGACACCCTCGACGAACTTCTTCTGAAGGACACCAATATTATCGAGGTCGAGGAACCAGACTACGTGCGAGACAGCCGCGCAATCTTCGAAGGCCTCTTTCTCCATACCGACAAGGTCAAAGGACATATCTCGCAGGAAGATCTCCTCAAGCTCCTGAAGGCAAAGCAGAAGTCGACCCTGGTCAGAGACCAGGCATTCGAGGGTCTTCTGCTCGATACGGTCCGAGCCTGCGATGAGCACGCTCGGGATCGAAACGAATTGAGCGTTCTTGAAGCAATGAGTTATATTTTGACATACTTCGACCGATACGACAGCACTGCAACGATGATCAACAACCTTGCTTTCATGGAAAATTCGACACTAGGCGAAGATAGCATTCGCAGCATCTTCGGCAACAAGGAAGTCTTCGATCAGATTAGCCCGGATCTCTTCCGTGAGCTATTTATCGACGCGCTTCGGGAGAACAGGTATCTGACGCGGTATGGCAGAAAAAAAGTAGACGTGCTCTTCCAGGGGCTTCTACAGATCGAATCGGGAGACACCACCTATCGTGATCTTGCCGCCTCAATTTCCAAAGTAAACTCCGATGACAAGATGTATACGTCCATTCACCGGTACATCAAAGATCGGTTCAGAAGCATTTACGCTGAGCTAAATTCGAAGGAAGACCAGGAAATATTTATTCAGGACCTGAATCGTGAAATCCAGTCTAAAGGAATTGTACAGGGACCGGTTCCGCACAGCGTGTTCGAGGAAATCATTTTGGACATCAGGAAGGAATCATTTTACCTCAATAATCTCCTGCCACATATCATCGTGTCCCGCGATAATCGTGTACGTGAAGACTTCCTGATTAACAGCGGTCTCGACCGTTTCTATGTCGAAGAGCTCGAGAGAGATTATTTTGATATGAATAAAATCGAAAAAATCATTCTTGAAGAAATAAGAAAGTAGTCATGTTCAGAATCAGGATATTAGACAGGTATGTACTCAGCGAAATGCTCCCACCATTTTTCCTGAGCATTGCGGTACTCCTACTCGTTTTGTTCCTTGAAAAGCTTTTCAGGCTGGCGGATCTTGTCATTTCGAAAGGCGTTCCCCTCCTTTCTATTGTGAAGGTCCTTGCTTATGCCATGCCGAGCTTCATGCTCATCACGCTTCCCATGTCTCTCGTCGTCGCGTCGCTTACCGCTTTTTCCCGGATGAGCTCAGATTCGGAAGTAACCGCTATGAAGGCGTCACGGATCAGTTTGTACAGTATGAGTCGTCCGGTCATTATCTTCGCGGTGCTTACCTTTGGCGTTACGGCGTACACATCACTTAATCTGGTCCCTGCCGCAAATATGGCACTCAAGATTCATCTATTCAATATGGTGAAATCAAGCGCCATCGTGGGAATCGAGCCTGGCGTGTTCAGTACGACCTTTGATGGCATGGTTATCTATGTCGACAAAATGGTCTCTCTTGATAACATGGAAGGCGTATTTATCTTCGACGAACGCTCGGTCA
>DASPQB010000054.1:0-18728 GCA_035625205.1 Nitrospirota bacterium
ATTTTCTATTTTTTCCTGATAATACATTCGGGTGTAGCCTCCGCCCACATAGGGAACCAGCCACTGATTCTCGCTTACGAGGCCGCGAAACAAAATAAAGCCATTAACCGGAAATAGATCATAGTGAACCGTTCCCGTCACGATTCCATGGAGTGGCGCATAGGCTTGTCCACTACCGTACGTAATGCCGGTTTCAACCCCGACTTCGATCTGTCTGATGAGCTTATATGCCAGTGAAAAATCGTATTCCGGCATACTGCGCCTGCCATAGTACTCTTTCCAGTTTGCTAACTTTGGGGTAAAATCTCCACCTTTTAGTTCGAAAGACCAATGAGGCTGGTCCCGGCCTTGATCAGCAGCATAGGCCGTAACGGGAAGGAAGGTGAGGAGGAAGAACAAAAAAAATTTTTTCAATGCGAGCCTCCAGAACCTGAAAGCCGTTTCATGTAAAAAAGGAACATAATAAAAAATCCTGCCGTCAGCAAGGACCCGATTTTCACTGTGAGCGATGTCTTTGTCAGGAAAAGCGAAACAGCGACTGCTGGAAAAAGCGCAGCTCTGACTAGCGGTTTGTACCCGGGATGGTTGTTTAAGTAGTCCGCTGCTGCTGGACTGACGCGGTAATACCATTCAACGAATGCATTGCCCGCCCTATTCGTGAGGAGATAGCGGTTACGGAATTCTCGCAATGCCTGCACTTGGGGCGCCGAGTAGTAACCGTAAGCTGCCGTGGCAATGAAGCATCCTACATGCGAGTTCGGCAGGTTTGGGTAAGCAACGAGGGCCTCGGGAAAATCAGAAAGAACAGATGATAGAGGGCTTTCCATTACGCTACCACTTCCTGCAGTTACTTCCTGGGAGTAATAGCTCTCGAATTGGACTCCCGGTTCATCGGGACCGGCACCGGGGTAAAAGCATGTTACCGCCATATATAAGAGTGCCTGGGAGTAAGCAGAAACGGCTACATAATACGTCTGGCCGTTCGTGAGTCCCGATAACGTATAGGACGTTACATTTCCGACATCAATAGCCGTCGTCGGCGGCGAAACTGTACCGTAGTACACTTTATAACCGGTTGCTCCGGACACAGCACTCCAGCTGAGCGCAAGGGCTTCATTCAGCGGTGATGCCGTATTAATCGTCGGCGTTGCGGGAGTAGTAGGGGTGAAATTAAGGCCGGTCATGGTAAAGGTCGTGGCAGAGGTGCCTGTCGGCACCGTAATCGGTGAGGAACCTTCATGTGCTTCGGTTCCTGTGTAAGTACCGGAGGAACTCCCGTAATAGACCTTATAACCGTTAATGAGGTAGTCATTGTTAGCATTCCAGTTCAAAGTGACCGACGTAGGTGACGCCAGGCTAGCAGAAACGCCGGAAATCTGAAAGGGTATGGTGTCCATGTTCTGGATAGCCCCCCCTCCGCCATAGGCCCCCATGTCGCTCTGCGTTCCATCAATGATGTTAGTGATCGTCGGATCTCCGTTGGCAATACAGGGCGAGCCAGCCATCAGATGAAAATCAAAATTGGAAACGTTAACGAATTCCGGGTTATTCAAGGTTATTATCGTGTTGGGAATGTAGTTAGTCCCCAGTGGACCAGTTGTGGTGGGGAAAAAAGCATTATAGGTGATGTTTTTTACGTCAGTAGAAACAATCGCCCCCTGGCTTATATTCGTGATATTATTATAGAAAATATTATTATCAATTATTTCAGAATCCGCATCACGGATGATGGCGGTACCGCTATTGTAGAACGTGTTGTTGACGACCTGGGCCGACGGAGAACTTTGAATTTGTACAGCCGTGCCGCTGGTACCGACATCAAAGACATTATTCTCAACAATAACGCTCGAGTTATTGGAAATGCTTATGCCCAGCGAGGCGTCCATAATCGTAAAATTCTTTACATAGGCGCTAGTTACCCCAGAAGCCGATATAACTGGTCCGCTTCCGCCGCCGCTTAGGAAAGTTGCTGCAGTTTCTATACCTCGCAGAGGGATGTTCGATGCTAACGTTATCGTTCCTGAGTATATTCCTGGTTCGACCAGAACCTTGAAAGTATTTGTGGTGGGAGTCGGCGAATTTATCAGAGCACTGGCATAATTGATTGCTGCTTGAATGCTTGAAAAGTTTGTGGGTACAATGAGATCGATTTCTCCAGCCATGCCCGCGCTTGGCACGATGATCAGAAAGAAAAGGAATGAGAATGCCAGGCGTTGGACGCATCTATGTGGTTTCATACTACGCACCTCACGAAAAGCATATTAAAAAATACATGAATACAGGGTGAAAGTCAAAGTAAAAATAAAAAATCAGGACGCTGCAGAATGATTTACGTTCTAAAATAACCTACGACGCCCCACGTGACGGGGCGTCTCAACATAGCGTGAGGATGCTGCCAGGGTCATGGCGTTGCCGATCATATCCAAGGTGTGAGCGGCTTCCCAAGAGCACCAGCTTTCGCTGGTGCTCTTGGGAACCACGGCGTTTATAGTCCGTCCGACATTAGTTTTTTGAGATTTTGCCCTCGCAGCTATTTAACGGTATGTTAGCCAAATTGATAAAATTCGAAGTATCGGGCGACCTGTTTAGGCCGAGGAAGATGTCAAAGAGCAGTGTCCTGACAGCTCACGTATTCTTGATGCGAACAAGACGATTGAAATTATGAAGGCCGAGCCGAAGAGAGAGATCGTTGAGGAAAATAAGACGGAGTCGAAACCGGACGAGCAGAAAGTAGACGGGGTAGAAGAAAAAAACGGAAGGGGAAACAGAGACAATAAATCTCAATAGGGCCTCATATGCAGTACCTGACATATTGATTGTTTCCTACGATCAGGGAGGGGAACGAAACCCTGCTGTGCTTTTTTTTTGCTGGAAGTTTCGCATGCAATCTGATAGCTTACGAGCATGAAAACCGGTCGCGCAGTGTTACGCAATCCGTGGTCCTTTCTGCCCACGCTCTATTTTTCTGAGGGCCTGCCCTACGTCCTCATCAATACCGTCTCGGTCATCTTGTACAAGCGGTTGGGTGTCGATAATACGAATATTGCATTCTGGACGAGTTGGCTCTATCTGCCATGGGTCATCAAAATGTTCTGGGGACCCTTCGTGGACGTGTATTCAACCAAGCGGAACTGGATTCTCTTGACTCAGGCGACGATGAGCATGTGTATGTTCCTAGTTGCCTTCTCGCTAAGGCTACAATCGTTTTTCGCACTGTCATTGGCAGCTTTCTTTGCGGGTGCCTTCATCTCCGCGACCTACGACATCGCGACGGATGGATTTTACATGCTCGCTCTTCCGGAGAAGGAGCAGGCTCTCTTCGTGGGCCTGCGGGCGGGCTTTTATCGCCTGGCAAT
Source organism: Nitrospirota bacterium (assembly GCA_035625205.1). GTDB lineage: Bacteria > Nitrospirota > UBA9217 > UBA9217 > UBA9217 > JAJYKN01. Next base: position 3,357 of record DASPQB010000054.1, read on the forward strand.
GATCTTCGGCACCGGATTTCTGGTATTCGTCGCGGGAATGCTAGAAACATCGAGCAATGATATTTGCTGGAGCTGGTCCATGGTCATGGTGGCCTCAGGGCTTATCTTCGCAAGCGCAGCATTATATCACAAGATCTTCCTTCCCTTCCCCGTGAACGATGGCAGCCGCACGGCGCGCGAGAGGAATAACAATGCTTCATTCGCAGAGGTAATACGAGCGTACTTCGGTCAGGCCAAAATCGGCACTATGCTTTTGTTCATCCTGCTCTATCGTCTAGGGGAAGCCATGCTCTTGAAACTGGTGTCTCCCTTCCTGCTTGACCAGCCAAGCGCCGGAGGGCTCGGTCTTTCGACCAAAGAGGTGGGACTGGTTTATGGGACCGTAGGTGTCATCTGCCTGGTAAGCGGAGGAATCCTCGGGGGATGGCTCATCTCCCGCTTCGGGTTTAAGCGGTGTGTCTGGCCCATGGTAATTGTCATGCATCTGCCGGATCTGTTCTTCGTTTACATGGCGTACGCGCAGCCAGGCATCGGCCTCGTCTATCCGCTCGTGGCCCTGGAGCAGTTCGGTTACGGACTGGGATTTACAGTGTTTACAGTGTACCTGATGTACTCGGCGAGCGGAAGATACAAAACGTCGCACTATGCTATCTCGACGGGTATCATGGCACTGGGCATGATGCTGCCGGGCTTTGTGAGCGGGTGGCTCCAGCAGGCCATGGGATACAAAATGTTTTTTATGATCGTCTGCTGCATGACAGTGCCAGGGATGCTTACCATTCCGTTCCTCGCAACTCAAAAATTGGAGTAGCAGTCAAGTGGTTTGCTGTCGAGAAAGCAGAGGAGATCCCAATAAAGTTCAAGAAGGCAAAAAATAAAAACGGCGGACCTCATGGTCTGCCGCTACCTGCCATGTTATTTCCATACCGTTCCGCAGTCGAGGCCCTCTACTCTTTTCCAAAACCGGAAAGAACGTATCCGACGACGACACCGAGAATCGTGCCGATGGTCTCTCTCCCCAGGATATTCATGACGCCGAGAGCTAGCATCAGCGGCAAAATAAAAACGATGGCAAGAAACTGGATGGTCTTCATGCCTATGGTGGCATGCTGTTTGATGATGAGATAATAGATGCCACCAAGCCCTCCTGCCATGATGAGTGCACCGATGATCGCAATCCAAATCTGATACATTGTATACCTCCTTCTATGGTCTAGTGAAGTAGCACTCAGTAGGCCAGTGCCTACTTTTTCTGTTTTACATAAAGTTCCTGCCGGTGGCAAAAAAGGGATGAAGGTCAAGCATGATCCTTGCTGAATAAAAGAGCGATGCTTTCTGGTCATGAAGGACACCCCGCAAGGAATCATATTTTCACCACTGTTCTCTTTCTCCAGTTCCTGCCCTTTGACGGGAAATCACTCCGGTAATGTGCGCCTACGCTCCCCTCCCGCTGGAGAGCCGAACGGGTGATGAGGATCGAGGTTGTTATCATGTTCTTGAGTTCCAAAACATTTCGTTCAGAGGCTTGATGTCTCACCATTCTCTCCCACTCGAGGAGATGTGCAAGCGCGCTGTTCAGGTCCTTTCTGTTTCGTACAATCCCCACTTTCTCCCACATGAGCTTTTTCAGCCTGATCCGGACCTTGTTGACGTCCGGGGTAGCATCTGATGCAGGCCGGCCATGGCCTGCTGCGTGGGCCGGGAAGCGGGGGATGCTGATGCGTCCCGCCATATGTTTTTGCACATAACGTGCTGCTGCGATTCCTGCGCGTTCGCCAAACACCAGGCCTTCCAGCAGAGAATTGCTTGCAAGGCGGTTTGCTCCGTGCACTCCCGTGCAGGCGGATTCGCCGGCCGCAAACAGTCCTGGAATGTTGGTAGCGCCCCACAGGTTAGTTTTCACACCGCCCATGATGTAATGCGCTGCCGGCGAGACCGGGATCGGCTCCCTGCAGATGTCTATGCCGAGGTCCTTGCAGGTCCGGTAGATGCGCGGGAACCGTTTAACGATATATTCAGCGTTTAGATGCGTCATATCAAGGAACACGTGGTCCGTTTTAGTCGCGGTCATCTCCGCATGGATTGCTCGGGTGACGATATCGCGTGGCGCGAGCTCCCTTGCCGGGTGGTAATCGTCCATGAAGCGACGTCCCTCGATGTTTCTGAGCATGCCACCTTCGCCCCTCATGGCTTCGGAGAGCAGGAACTGCGGCGCTCCTGCGCGGAAGAGGGCAGTGGGGTGGAATTGGATGAACTCCATGTCGACCAGGGTAGCGCCTGCGCGATAAGCCATGGCCATGCCGTCGCCTGTCGCGACAGCGGGGTTCGTCGTTCGCTCAAAAAGCTGGCCGGCTCCGCCCGTAGCAAGCAGTACAGCTCGAGCCGATATGATCAACACTTTTTTGAGGGCTTGCTGGCATACGATTGCGCCGGCGCACGTACCGTTGCGAACGATCAGATCGCGAGTAAAAGCAAAATCGATTTTTGACACCTTAGCCGACGATCGGACCTTGTCGATGAGCACCCGCATGATCTCATGTCCCGTGGAGTCGCCTTGGGCGTGGAGGATCCTTCGTTTCGAATGGGCGGCTTCCTGGGTGAAAGCGAGCTTGGTGCCCTCCTTATCAAATTCGGCGCCCCACAGGATGAGCTCACGGATACGGGCTGGGCCCTCTTCGACGAGCGTGACGACGGCCTTGTGCCGGCACAGTCCGTCTCCCGCGCGAAGTGTGTCCTCAAGGTGGATCGAGATCTCATCCTCATCGGACAGCGCCACGGCAACACCGCCTTGGGCATATTCGCTGCTGCTTTCAGAAGGTGCGTCCTTGGTTACAACGAGGACATCGCCGCTCTGTGCAAGCTCAACTGCAGCCCGGAGGCCTGCAACGCCGCCGCCGATGATGAGAAAATCCGTCTCTTTATATTCCTGGGTAAAATCCATGATTTCTCTTCAAGTCTCGGGTTTTTTCATTCGATGGATCCCCAGCCTGAGAATCCAGCATGTTGCACGAGCAACTATTGCTTGCTTCCCGGCGTTTCTCCCGGTTGAGCCAGGAAAGGGTTCTTCCCATCAATCGAAATGAGTTTGAAATCGCCCGGCTCAAAAATAAACGTTACCCTCCCGCCGTCTTTCACACTCGTTCCGCCTGCGACTGTCCATTCTGCGTCCCATGTAAAAGTCACCCTCATCTTGCTTGCCTGGTCTATCAGGATGATCATTTTGGAGAACTGGATATTGAAATGGATCAATTCATATTTCGAGAATACGCCGGCAATGGACTTTGCGAAAGCGTCCCGGTCGACGTAGGACATGGCTACGTCGGACATGAACGAATCGAGGTCTTTCTTTTCATAGTACTTGTCCAGATCCCTTAGGACGGTGAGAACGGTTTTACTTTTGTACGCAGTTTGTTCGATCGGCTTTTTGGCGCTACAGGCGGATGCAGTGATGAGAAGGATGACGACGAGACAGGACAGTATGCGGTTCATTGAACCTCCGGGTATCTAATCCAAGAATAGATGCAGGATACAAGGATATATGATGCAACGCAGAATGCAAAGGGGAAAAGGCATGGTGCTATAAAATCTTCCTTAAAAACTGCCCGGTATACGATTCCTTTACTTTGGCGACATCTTCGGGCTTTCCCTGAACCACGATCTGTCCCCCTCGGTCACCTCCTTCGGGACCGAGATCGACGATCCAGTCCGCGGTTTTGATCACGTCGAGATTGTGTTCGATTACAACCACCGTATTGCCCGCGTCTACGAGCTGGTTCAGCATGTCCAGGAGCTTCTGCGTGTCGGCGAAATGGAGGCCCGTCGTAGGCTCGTCAAGAATGTAAAGCGTACGGCCCGTGGCGCGTCGGGACAGCTCCTTCGAAAGCTTCACGCGCTGCGACTCGCCGCCCGAAAGCGTGGTGGCCGACTGTCCGAGCGTGATGTATCCGAGCCCCACGTCCAAAAGAGTCTGGAGCTTGGACCGGACGGGCGGCACGTTTTGAAAAAAGTCAAAGGCCTGTTCCACGGTCATACCGAGAATCTCGGCAATGTTTTTCCCTTTATACTTGATGTCCAGGGTCTCGCGATTGTAACGGGTGCCGTGGCATACGTCGCACGTCACGTACACATCGGGCAGGAAGTGCATCTCAATCTTGATCAGGCCGTCGCCTTCGCAGGCCTCGCACCTGCCACCCTTGACGTTGAAACTGTAGCGGCCGGGCTTGTAGCCGCGCATGCGGGACTCCGGCAACTGGGCAAAGAGGTCGCGCACTGGACCGAACACTCCGGTATACGTGGCGGGGTTCGAGCGCGGCGTCCTTCCGATAGGCGACTGGTCGATATCGATTACTTTATCGATGTGCTCGAGGCCCTTAATGTCCTTGTGTTTGCCCGCGCGCACCGTGGAGCGGTAGAGGCGTTGTGCCAGCGAACGGTACAGGATGTCCACGACGAGCGTGCTCTTGCCGGACCCGGAAACGCCCGTCACGCAGGTCAGTACGCCGAGCGGGAACTGCACGGTGATGTTCTTGAGATTATTCTCCGTGGCGCTCACGACGCTGATCGATTTTTCAAAGGACCTGCGGGTCTGCGGCACTTGAATGAACGCTTTGCCCGAGAGGTATTGGCCCGTAAGGGACTGTTCCGTCTTTTTGATTTCCTCCGGCGTGCCCTGAGCCACAATCTCGCCTCCGTGCACGCCGGCGCCGGGACCCATATCAATAACGTGATCGGCAGAGCGGATCGTTTCTTCGTCGTGCTCCACAACCAGAACGGTGTTACCCAGATCGCGCAGCCGGAAGAGCGTATCGAGCAGCCGTCGATTGTCGCGCTGGTGCAGGCCGATGCTGGGCTCGTCGAGGATATAGAGAACTCCCACGAGTGACGACCCGATCTGCGTGGCAAGCCTGATGCGCTGGCCTTCCCCGCCGGAGAGCGTGGCTGAGCCGCGGTCCAAGGTGAGATAGTCGAGTCCAACATGTACCATGAACCCGAGCCGCTCCCGGATTTCTTTCAAGATGCGCTGAGCGATCGCAGTTTCCTTCTCCGTGAGCCTGAGCTCCTTGAAAAAAATAAGGGCCTGTTTGATACTCATGCGTGTCACATCACTAATAGCCAGTCCGGCGACCTTGATGGCGAGAGATTCCTTGCGCAGACGGCTGCCGTTGCAGTCGGGGCAGGCCTGGTAGCTCATGTACTGTTCGAGTTCCCACTGCGTTGCGAAGGAGTCGGTCTCGTCATAGCGCTGCTTCAGGATCGACAAGATGCCTTCAAAGGGCCTGCATGCAGCGGATCTGACTCCCCGCCCCGCAGCGGATTTGGTCCCATTCTCTCGGGTACCGAATAACAGCGTTTCTTGTTGGGCTGGTTTCAGATCCTTGAACGGCGTATTTACATTGAAGCCGCAACTCTGTGCCAGGGCATCGAGCATCTGGAAATACTGGTACGACGTACGTTTCGCCCAAGGCTTGATCGCACCTTCCCGGAGCGAGAGAAGAGGGTTTGGAATGATGAGGTCGGGATCGAATTCCAAAAGCCCACCCAATCCATCGCAGGTTGGACAGGCGCCTTGCGGGCTGTTGAAGGAAAAGCTGTTAGGCGCAATCTCGGGATAGCTGATACCGTCGATAAGACAGGCGAGCTTTTCGCTATAGAGGTTGTCGCGCTTCTCGTCAACGAGATTCACCAGAACGATGCCGTCAGCCTGGCGGAGCGCCGTCTCGACGGATTCGGCGAGCCTGCGCTCGACTCCCGGCTTGATGACGAGGCGGTCGATCACGATCTCAATATCGTGCTTCTTCTTCTTGTCCATCGGGACGGGCTCGGAGAGTTCCTTGATCACACCGTCCACACGCGCGCGCACATACCCCGAGGCACCCGCGGCCATAAGTTCCTTCTTGTATTCGCCTTTTCTTCCCCGCACGATCGGCGCCAGGATCTGGATGCGCGTATTGACAGGCAGGGCCGTGACTGCGTCGGTGATCTGCTGGACAGTCTGAGCAGCGATCTCCCTGCCGCATTTGTAGCAATACGGTTTCCCTATCCGGGCATAGAGGAGCCGGAGGTAGTCGTAGACTTCGGTCACGGTGCCGACGGTTGAGCGCGGGTTCTTGCTCGTGGTTTTCTGCTCGATTGCAATGGCAGGAGAGAGACCGTCGATGGAGTCCACGTCCGGTTTGTCCATCTGGCCCAGGAACTGACGCGCGTAGGCAGAAAGGCTTTCTACGTACCTGCGCTGGCCTTCGGCGTAGATGGTGTCGAAGGCCAGCGACGATTTGCCTGAGCCTGACAAACCAGTAATCACCACGAGCTTGTCCCGAGGAATCTCAAGATCGATGTTCTTGAGGTTGTGCTGACGGCAACCTTTAATAATGATCTTATCCATAAGAGCGACGAATCGAAGCGAAACATTATTGTACCACCACCCGATGGGTGAGTAAAGGACTTTGTAATTTCGAGGGGACCGCGAGCTGCAAAGAGATCCAAACGGTCCTTGTGAACATGAAAAAATGTCGCAGGATTCGTTATTTCCGCCTTACAAGAATCGATACCCTGTTCCCGTACATCACCCTTAAGGAGGGACTAGTGATGCCTGCGGCGGTATTACGGTCCCTGAACACCTTGGTTGCGCGAACACCTGTCTGCTGACTTATTCCTCTCTTTGCTTATAATCAAATACTGTGAGATCATTTAATTATTTTATAAGTAATATATCTTGACAATGGATTTTTGTTATGTTAACTTTTTGACGTTTTTTATGGGGTGGTACGCGTTTTTCCCGCATGAGAGGCACTCTCGAATATGATAGACATTAACTCTTCACTTCTCATTCAGCTTGTCAACTTCATCATTCTGCTCGTCGTGCTCAATATAATCCTTTTCAAGCCCATTAGACAGATCATGCAGGACCGCGAACAAGGCATCAGCGCGGCCTTCAGCGACGCAAAGGCGGCGCAGGAGAGGATGCAGAACCTGCTTGACCAATATAACGGCTCGCTGGCCGAAGCCAAGCAAAAAGCAACGACCGCGTACAATGCACTGTATCAGCAGGGCCTCGACGTCCAGCGCGACACGATCGCCGCCGAGCGGTCTAAGAGCGGCGAGTTGCTGGACAAGGCACGAAGCGAAATCGCGGAGGTGTCCGCGGCGGCACGCGGTGAACTCAGGCAGGAGGCGGAGCGGTTATCTCAGGATATCTCTGCCAAACTTCTCGGGAGGGCGGTGTAGGATAGTGATGAACGTGTTCAAGAAACTTGCACCGTTCTGGTACGGAGTGTTCGGTGTCGTCCAGTCATCCCTCGCGCCTGCCCAAGAGGAGGCCAGTCATGGCGGCGAAGATGCGATAACCTTCCTTGGGGACTGGCTGCCGCGGCTGGTGAATTTCGCTATTATCACTGCCGTTGTCGTCTACTTTACGCGAAAACCGATCCGAGATTTCTTTAAGAACCGGTCCGCAGAAATCGCCAAGGCCATGCAGGAGTCGAAAGAAACCCGCGAACGGGCCGCTGCAGCGCTCGCGGAGATGGAACGGAAAATCAAGGATCTCGAGATAGAAACGTCCAGGCTTATTGCCGATGCCCAAGCCCGTGGGGAAAAGGACAAGCTGGCCTTGATCGAAGAGGGTAAAAAAGCGGCACAGGACATTCAGGCCCAGGCCAGGCAGGGCATCGATCTCGAGGTCATGAAGGCCAAGGCCGCCTTGGCCGCCGAAGCAGCACGCCTTTCCCTGGACCTTGCTGAAGGGAAAATCAAGGATAACATCGGCAGGCAGGACCAAGACCGCATCGTCAAAGATTATATCTCCAAAGTCGGAGGCAAAGCATGATCCCGACTATCGCAAAGAGATACGCGAGGGCCCTGGTGGAGCTCGCTGAAAAGAAAAAGGCCGTTGACAAGATCAAAGACGATTTTGCTTCATTCGTGGCGGCCGTGGACGCCCAACCCTCACTGCGGAAGCTGTTTATCAATCCAGTCTTTACCCCTGAGAATAAAAAAACGGTCATCAGGGAGCTGGGGGGAAAGCTGAAAATGCAGCCGACTACCCAGCTCTTCGTCGAACATCTGGCCGAAACGGGCAGGATCAGGTACGTCAAAGAAGTCTACGAGGCGTTCATCGAAATCCTGGCTGAGCGCCAGAACCGTGCTACCGTGCGGCTCACCACGGCAGCGACCATCAATGCCGACGACCTTGCTGACATCAAGAAAAGACTGGAAGCGCTGACGGGCAAGCAGGTGGACATTGATGCACAGGTAGATGCGTCCCTCATCGGAGGAGCCCGGGCCCGGATCGGAAGTGTCATTTATGACGGAACCCTCAAGAGCCAGCTCGCCAAGATGCGCATGAAGTTGATGACGTAAAAAGAGCCAATGATCGGGATCTTATATTAATCCGCGTTCACAAGCGGTTGAATGTCTTTTCCAGAATAAAAGGAGTTTACCGATGCAGATTAATGCACAGGAAATCAGCGAAATCATAAAAAAGAAGATATCCGATTTCGAGAAGACCGTAGAGGTCGCGGAAGTCGGAACGGTCATTACCGTTGGCGACGGCATTGCCAAGATCTACGGCCTCGACAACGTTATGGCGGGCGAGCTTCTCGAATTTCCGGGAGGCATCATGGGAATGGCGCTGAATCTCGAAGAGGAGAACGTGGGTGCGGTGCTCATGGGTGACGACTCCCTGATCCGCGAGGGAGATATCGTCAAGCGTACCAAGAGGATTGCCGAGGTTCCCGTGGGAGATGCGATCGTGGGCCGCGTGGTGGACGGCATCGGCCAACCCATCGATGGCAAGGGTCCTATCGCCTCCAAGGAGTTCCGCCACATCGAGGTCATAGCCCCTGGCATCGTGAAGCGTCAGTCGGTCCGCGAATCGCTCCAGACAGGACTTAAGGCCGTTGATGCCATGATCCCGATCGGACGTGGCCAGCGCGAACTCATTATTGGCGATCGCCAGACTGGCAAGACTGCGGTGGCCATCGATACCATCATAAACCAGAAGGGCCAGAACGTTATCTGCATCTACGTGGCCATCGGCCAGAAGCGCTCAACCGTGGCGCAGGTAGTCAAGACCCTCGAAGAGCACGGAGCGATGGAGTATTCCATTATCGTGTCGGCCACAGCATCCGATCCGGCCCCGCTCCAGTTCATCGCACCCTATACGGGCTGTGCCATCGGCGAGTACTTCCGCGACAAGGGCGGTCACGCCCTTATTGTATACGATGACCTGTCAAAACAGGCCACTGCCTACCGCCAGCTCTCGCTGCTCCTCCGTCGCCCTCCGGGCCGTGAAGCCTATCCCGGCGACGTGTTCTATCTCCATTCGCGGCTGCTCGAACGTGCGGCGAAATTGTCGGACAAGCTTGGCGGCGGATCGCTCACCGCGCTCCCAATCATCGAGACTCAGGCAGGTGACGTATCCGCTTACATTCCAACGAACGTGATATCCATCACCGACGGTCAGATCTTCCTTGAGTCGGACCTCTTCTATGCCGGCGTGCGGCCGGCCATCAACGTGGGTATCTCTGTGTCGCGCGTGGGCGGAAGCGCCCAGATCAAGGCCATGAAACAGGTGGCCGGCACGCTCCGTCTCGATCTGGCCCAGTACCGCGAACTCGCCGCCTTTGCCCAATTCGGAAGCGATCTTGATAAGGCGACCCTCGCACAGTTGAACCGAGGCCAACGCATGGTCGAAATCCTGAAGCAGGACCAGTATAAACCGCTGCCCGTAGAGCAGCAAATCCTGGTGATCTTCGCAGGAACAAACGGATATCTGGATGATGTGGACGTAACTGCCGTGAAGAAATTCGAGGCTGAGCTCCTGCGCTTTGTAGCCAGCAAGCATCAGGCTCTTCTTGACGACATCAAGAGCAAAAAGCAACTCGATGACGACCTCAAAGCACGCCTGAAAGCTGCCATCGAGGAGTTTAAGAAGTCATTTGCGGCATAATTTCAGTTGATCGTTTAGAGTTTGCGGTTTTGAGTCAACGATAAACGGCAGACCTGAGACTTAAAACTCGACACTTAGGATTTACTCATGCCCAGCTTAAGAGACATTAAGAGAAAAATAACCAGCGTCAAGAAGACCCAGCAGATCACCAAGGCCATGAAGATGGTGGCTGCCGCCAAGCTTCGCCGCGCCCAGGATCGTGTGATTGCGGCGCGGCCGTACTCACGCAAGATGCTCGCTGTTATCGCTAACCTTGCGGGCCGCGTTGAGCGGGCCCAGCATCCGCTTCTGGCCAAACGGGAGCCTAAGAACGTGAAGCTCCTGGTGCTTACCTCGGATCGAGGTCTCTGTGGCGCGTACAATACCAATATCCTGCGTAAAGCTGTGGAAGCGGTCAAGCAGTTCACTGCGGAAGGCAAGGCAGTAAAGGTGAATGTTGTGGGTAGAAAAGGGCGCGACTTTTTCCGCAAACGGCCAGCTTATGTTCTGGGTAAAGTATGGTCCGATCTCGGCATGATCGAATACGAGAAGGCTGCCGATGTCGGTAAGAATATCGTCGAACGTTTTACGGCAGGCGAGACCGATGAAGTTTATCTCCTCTACAATGAGTTCAAAAGCGTGATGCAGCAGAAAGTTACCCTTGAGAAACTCCTTCCGGTGGAGCCGCCAGCGGAGGCCGATCCGTTCATGGCTGCCGTTGACTATCTCTATGAACCGACCCCGGAGGCGATCCTCGGGTCCATCCTGCCGAAGCACATCGAGGTCCAGGTGTATCGCTCGATGCTCGAAAGCCAGGCGAGCGAGATGGGTGCGCGCATGACCGCAATGGACTCAGCAACGAGGAACGCGAAGGATATGATCGAACGGCTCACGCTGAAGTTTAACAAGCAGCGTCAGGCCGCGATCACCAAGGAGATTTCCGAGATCGTGGGTGGAGCCGAAGCTTTGAAATAGGGAGCTTTGAGAAATGTGACAAGGGACCTTGAACCGTATCCCGTGATTTCTTTGAGTCGGTCTGATTTTACAATTCAATATTTGAAGAAAATTGCAACAGGGGGTTATCAATGAGCACAGGTAAAATAGTACAGGTGATGGGTGCTGTGGTGGACTGCGAGTTCCCCGTCGGAAGCCTTCCCCATCTCATGAATGCGCTTAGGATTGATCAGCCAGCCGACAAGAACGTTGGCACGCCCGAGACCCATTTGACGCTCGAGGTTGCGCTCCACTTGGGTGAGAACCGGGTCAGGACCGTCGCTATGTCCTCTACTGACGGCCTCATGCGCGGTATGAAGGTAACCGATACGGGCAAGGCCATTACGATGCCAGTGGGCAAAGAAGTGCTCGGCCGTATCATGAACGTGATCGGCGAGCCCGTGGACGAGCTCGGACCGATCACGACCAAGGATTCACTGCCGATCCACCGATCAGCACCGATGCTCGAAGAGCTTGATCCCACGAAGCAACTTTTCGAAACGGGCATCAAGGTCGTCGATCTTCTGGCCCCCTACACCAAGGGCGGCAAGACGGGTCTCTTCGGCGGCGCCGGTGTGGGCAAGACCGTGCTCATCATGGAGCTTATCAACAATGTGGCAAAACAGCACGGTGGCTACTCGGTGTTCGCCGGAGTGGGTGAGCGTACCCGTGAAGGCAACGATCTATGGGTCGAAATGAAGGAGTCGGGTGTTATCAACAGAACGGCCCTGGTCTACGGCCAGATGAACGAGCCGCCAGGTGCCCGCCTCCGCGTAGGGCTTTCTGCATTGACTGTTGCCGAGTATTTCCGCGACACTATGGGCCAGGATGTGCTCCTCTTTGTCGATAATATTTTCCGGTTCACGCAGGCGGGCTCCGAAGTGTCGGCGCTCCTTGGCCGTATGCCTTCGGCCGTGGGTTATCAGCCCACGCTCGGAACGGAAATGGGGGCTCTCCAAGAGCGCATTACGTCCACAAAAAAAGGATCCATCACGTCGGTGCAGGCCATCTATGTGCCGGCCGATGACCTGACTGACCCGGCGCCTGCAACGGCTTTTGCCCACCTTGACGCGACGACCGTGCTTTCGCGGCAGATTTCCGAGCTGGGTATCTATCCGGCCGTGGATCCGCTTGATTCCACCTCTCGTATCATGGATCCCCATGTGATCGGCGAAGAACACTATGAAGTCGCACGCAAGGTCCAGCTCGTTCTTCAGCGGTACAAGGAGCTCCAGGATATCATTGCAATCCTCGGTATGGACGAACTCTCCGATGAAGACAAACTCACGGTTTCCCGCGCCAGGAAAATTCAGCGCTTCCTGTCGCAGCCGTTCCAGGTTGCGGAGGCCTTTACCGGCACGCCCGGCAAGTATGTTCCTCTCAAAGAGACCATCAAGGGCTTCAAGGAAGTTGTCGAAGGCAGGATGGACGATATCCCCGAGCAAGCGTTCTACATGGTCGGCCCCATCGAGGAAGTGTTTGCTAAAGCGGAAACGCTCGGGTACAAACGGTAAGGTTTATCGCGGGAGGTTCTGTCATCCCGGGTGAAACCACATTGAGCACTGAGGAATGGAAAAAGAAGATGGTCGCTGAAAAAGGGAAAATGCTCCTCGAAATCGTTGCGCCAAGCCGCCAGGTGGTACGTTCGGAACGTGTTGACGAAGTGATCGCTCCGGGCAGCGAGGGCGAGTTCGGCGTTTTGCCTGGCCATACGCCGTTCTTGACTACCCTTAAGGTCGGCATGCTGTCCTATCGCGAAGGAACGCAGTGGCACCACCTAGCTGTTGACTGGGGGTATGCCGAAGTGGGCCCCGACCGGGTCATCGTCCTTGCGGAAGGAGCCGACCGCGCTTCCGACATCGACATCGCCGAGGCTCGCTTAGCCAAGGAGCGGGCCGAGAAGGCACTGAGCGAAAAACTGGAACGTACTGATTACGAGAAAAACCGCATTGAGCTACTTCGCGCCATGATCAGGATCCAGGTGGCCGAGAAGCACGGTCAAAAATAGGGAATTCGCAGTGAGAGCCTCGATAGTATAACAAGGCAGCCCCACAGGGACTGCCTTTTTTCGTGAAGGCAGTTAACAATGCGGTCACTTTTACACCGCGAGACCTGAGCTTGACAGCTGCAACTTTATAGTTTATAGTTATTCTAATCTAAAATTAGCTAAGTTATTATGTTCTTACCTTTATGAAGCAGATACAAAAGAACGAGAGCTCGAGGCGATTCAAGAGAACCCCCCAGAGATTGGCAATTTTAGAGTATCTGGAGGGCAATAAGTCTCACCCTTCTGCAGAGGACATCTATCGGGTAGTGTCGAAAAAGCACCAATCGATGTCTTTCGCGACGGTTTATAATACCCTCCATACGCTCACCCAGGCGGGCTCGCTCAGGGAACTGACAATCGATCCCGAACGAAGGCGGTATGACCCCGATACCAGTGGTCATCATCATTTTATCTGTGTTCTATGCGATGCCATCATTGATGTTCCCGGGGAGATTGGCGTTGGGTTGCCGAAAGAGATGGCGGAGCAATTCACACTTCTGGGTAACAACGTTCAATTTTATGGCTATTGTCCGGGCTGCGAGAAGAAGAATAAAACGTAGTGACGCCTTCGGGGCGCCGCGTTTGTTCGAACCTATCAGACCAATGCGAGGAGGCTGTGATGCGTGCAGTTGAGATTAAACCGGATGTTTATTGGGTAGGAGCAATTGATTGGGCGGTGCGCGATTTTCACGGCTATATTACTCCGCACGGCACTTCCTACAACAACTACCTCATTCTTGATGACCATATCACGCTCATAGATACAGTCAAGCATGATTTTTGCGAATACACCATCGACAACATCAAAAGCCTGGTCGACCCCGCAAAGATCGAGAATATTGTCGTTAACCACATCGAGAACGACCATGTTTCGAGCATCGACCGCATTATGGCGTACGCGCCGAATGCAACGATTTATATTACAGAGCGGGGGAAAAGGGCCTTAGACCGGTTTTTTGATACTTCAAAATGGACCTGCAAGATCGTCAAGACCGGCCAAACCTTGAGCACGGGGAAAAAGATGATTACCTTCCTTGAAACACCGATGCTCCACTGGCCCGATTCCATGATGAGCTATGTCAGGGAGGACAAGCTCCTGATCAGCCAGGACGCTTTCGGCCAGCACTTGGCGTCGTCGGCGCGGTTCGATGACGACTACTGCGACCAATATTCGGTAACTGCCCTCGAACATGCCGTCCGCGATTACTACGCAAACATTCTCATGCCCTTCGGCTCACTCGTGAAGGCGAAGATCGCGGAAATTAAGAGGCTTGGTTTCGATATCGATATGATAGCCCCTGATCACGGTGTCATCTGGAAAAAAGACCCTGGTAAGATCTTACAGATGTATCTCGACATGGCCAATGACAGGACAGACCTTCGCGTTGTTATTATCTATGATACGATGTGGCACAGCACGGAGCACATGACCATCCCGCTCATGCAGGGCATCCAGGCCGCGCGCATTGACGTAGAAGTTCTGAAACTCCGGGCAACACCCATGAGCATCGCGATCAAGCGGGTCTGGGAGTCCAGGGCTATGCTCATCGGCACACCGACGCTCAATAACATCATGTTTCCGTCAGTTGCCGAGTTCCTCACGCACTTGCGGGGCCTTCGTCCTAAGAATCGGCTCGCGGGAGCGTTCGGCAGCTTCGGGTGGGGAGGAGGCGCGGTCAAGGAAGCTTACGAGACCTTTAGGAAAATGGGGTTGGAAACGGTTGAGCCAGGCGTGGAGGTCCTGTACCGTCCTAGCGTGGAAGACGATGAGAAATGTTTTGAGTTCGGCAAGCGGTTCGCAGAGAAAACGAAAGAATATCATAAAAAATTCGACGGCAGCGTATCAGGCGAGTGCCGGTCGTAGACGAGACCGTGTCTTGAAGTAACTATCTTCTTGAGGAGGCGATGATGTGGAGATGCACCGTATGCGGATACGTGTATGACGAAGCAAAAGAAGGGAAAAAATTTATGGACCTTCCCGATGACTGGACGTGCCCTGTGTGTAATGCACCCAAGGACGCGTTTGTCGAAATGTGACGAGGACGACAGAAGATAGGGAACGGGCGGCTGAACGATCAGCCGCCTTTTTTGTTTGACAGCTTAGGAAGTCCAATCTATAATTCATTGACTGCGGGCGGCTTTATGCCGGCTGGTGGACAAGTGCCGGCATATAAAAGCACGGAGCTATACGGACCGAACCGGGGACAACAGCGTCGGAGACAGGCATGGAGACGCCAGGCCGCGGGAACGGCTCATCGCGTACTGGCCGTCAACGTTCGCCGTAGCACGAATCCTCACCGTTCCGATTCGGAAGGGGAAGGCCGAGCGAGCTGTTGTGGATCTTGGAAGGACACTCCTGGATCGAATGGCAAGCCATATCGGTACTGAACTGAAGAACACCCTGGAG
>DASPQB010000055.1:0-6620 GCA_035625205.1 Nitrospirota bacterium
GGAATGACCGGGGAACGGTAATCCCGGTGGCTACCGATGCCGGAGACGCCTATGATTTCACCGATGTCCAGACAGAGCGCATGCTCCGGAAGGAGCGGCATGCGAAGCATTACCAGAAAATGATGGCACGGCGCCAGGCAGGGTCGAAACGTAGGAGCCGGGCCGCAATGAAAGCGGCCGGATGCAGGCGCTACGCTGCCGACGTCAGAAACGACTTCGCCCATAAAACCAGCAGGTCGTTCGTTAATTCCGACAAGGAGGTCTTTGTATTCGAAGACCTCAGCGTCAAGAACATGACAACAATTCTGCGAAAGCTCGTCGGCGCGTATCTCTTTATAAGGTTAACAGCTTCCAAACAGACTGGACATAATGATTCAATTATCACGGAGAAAGTGTATGGCGGAGCGGTAGATCTTGAGACCATCTTGTCAATTTCGTGCCCGGTCTGAGGGATCCAAAACTTATCCGCAGGAACACTGCATAAATCTCTGCGGTTCTTTCTGCAGGAGTCGAGATGAAAACGGGATACGATAATTGGTTATTATATCATGAGGAAAATCTTACTAATAGACGACGATACAACATTTCTAAAATTGCTAGAAGAATATGTGGAGGAGCATTATCCAGGTCTTGAAGTCATTACCTGCAATGATCCGCTGAAATGCCTCATCTCGATTACCGAAGATCTCGACCTCTTGCTGGTTGATTTGGAAATGCCAGGCTTGGACGGAGCAAAAGTTCTGTCCTATGCCGTTTCCCGGGGAGTCAATAAGAACCGAGTTATCATCCTTTCAGGACGCGACGCAGAATATCTGCACCAACGCTTTCCCATGGGCAGCTGCCTGGCCGTGCTCAATAAATACGAACGTAAGCAAAGAAATGTTCTCGATATGATTTTCAGTTCGTTGCAGCAAAAAAAACCGGAAAAAGACAAATCCGGATGATCCTAGTCAGGAACAGACGTTTTCTCATCCGTACAGCGCATCATGGAATAAACTTCTCCAACCTGTTTATCCTGAAGTGGAGCAAAAGATCGATAAAAGCCCTTGACTGGATCGGGTTTTCCAGCATTCCAAAAAGATGGCTTTTACAGTCGCAATCAGATGACCCGAACTTATTGACCTCCCAGTCAGCAATTTTTTCGAGAGCGGCAGCCAACTCGCATTCAAGGCTTTCGCTTGCCCGAATCGGCAGTGCAACATGGAAATCCAACGCTCTTCTCAGGAAATCGACGTGCCAGTGATATTTTTTAAAAAGGCGTCGATGCCGTTCGATACGCTTGCTAAGAGCCGTCTTTGCAGACCCGACATATACATAGTACCCTTTCCTGAATTTTACTTTCCCGAGTTTTCCGATGAATAAACATCGGTTCCTTTTAAGTTCCATGACGACCAGGTAACTGCCGCTATCATGGGCCTCCTGCCCCACCAATTGCCACGGAATAATCAAATCTTTTGTCCTGCCTAATATGAGCGATGATTTCCACTCAACGGACACCGCCTTCACCAATACCTTGTCCTTAACCGTAAGAAGTGTCCGCGCGAAGTCCAGGTCTGTATGGTGCTCAGGCAAAAAATAATCCACGTTGGGCCAGTGAACCAGGAAGACTACGGCGGTTTTTATCCCTCTCTTTGCAAGATACGCGAGTTCGAGCAGGTGTTTCGTCCCTCGTGCCGTGACAGCGTCAGGGAACATGGCAATCCTCTTTCCCACGAGTGTGCACGATTTAATTTCCACGACAACATCCTTACCGTTCTGATTAAGCAAAAAATCGAACCTGCTATTGTCGATAGTAACTTCCGGTTTTATAACGATACTATTTTCCAGTCCGCCAATTCGACCTTGCTCTATGAGCTGTCGTGCGACAAGGTTGTTCACGTGGGTATGAAGCATGATCGGAAGGCTGTCCCGCTCGACAGCGACCACAGTAAAGTCCGTGTTCCCCTCGTATGAGGCACCATGCTTGACAAGATAAAGCAATACACCGGGATAGAACAATTCCCAGAGCCTTCCGGGGTTTGGAAGGTAGGCGCGCGATGTCCTGTCGTGGACAATACATTCAACAATAAAACGGTTCGGCCTGCATTTATAGATACCCTTGACAGTTTCCGGGAAAAAGCTTCCTGTTTTCATGTCTTATAGTACCTTAAAGTCCAACGACTGTCATCATGTTCTCACCTCTGTGATACGGTTACATTGCGGATTTCGTTCTGCGTCCCGTAGAAAGACCATGAACCTGACCATCGCCAGGAGGGTAGCCAAGGCTGGCATTGTGTTGTTAATCATTTTGTAGTCGTTATTCGACATTTTCGGTATGATACGACGACTCATGAATTGTGCCTGGTCAGTAAGGTTTGAGGACTCGAACTGAACGGTAGGGCATACGGAACGCACTGCGCCAGATGTTTTCCATTGCACATACCGGCTGTTCTCTTCATGCCATACTCCCCTCTCTTCTTTCCCTCGATTCACGGCCCTTCTCGACTTCATTTTGAACGTTGCTTCTTTGGCAGGTCTTATACAGAGGGGCTGCTTTTTTAAGTTATCAGCTTTGATACACTCCCTCTCCTTGGAATGATATTTATTCTTCGATCCGAATATAATGATACCTTGTTCTCAAAATCCCTATGATATAATAAAGACAGAGTTGGGAAAAGAAAGCGGTCGATACCTTTCTTTCATCGAACGACATGACTTTTAGACTCCTCAGGGAGATGTTTATTGCGTTGTTGATCATTTAATCAAATTCGGTTAAAGATGTTGAAAAAAACAAAATAACCCGTAATTAGGTTCTAACATATCCTACTGAGTGAATTACTCAAAGAGGGAGGAAACTATTATGTCTGCAGATTGCTGTAGTCTCCGCATTGGTCAAACCATAGCTGATTTCAAACTCGAGACATTCGACCCTACCAAGGGCGATTTCGGAGAATTTGAGCTAGCTGCTCAAAAAAAAGCCAAGAAATGGACCGTCCTGTTCTTTTATCCCGCGGATTTCACCTTCGTGTGAGCAACAGAATTTGCTGCTCTGGGAGAGCAGTATGAGGAATTTAAAAAAGCGGGATCTGAAGTCGTCACTATCAGCACGGACACAAAATTTGTTCACCTTGCCTGGCAGCATGGTGAAAAAATGCTAGAAAGGGTAAAATTCCCAATGGGCTCCGACCGCACGGGCGACTTGGCCCGCCAATTCGGTGTCTATGATGATGCTTCGGGAAATGCTTTGCGAGGAACATTTATTATTAGTCCTGAAGGCACCCTCCTTAATTCTGAAGTTAATTTCTACAATCTTGGGAGAAATATAGAAGAAATTCTGAGAAAAATAAGAGCAAATGTCCATCTCGCATCTTCACCTGCGGAAGCATGTCCTGCTCAATGGAAGAAGGAAGGCGACAAAACATTAAAGCCGTCAGCCAAAATAGTCGGCAAAATATACGAGGAACTAAAATAATGTCATGCTGGTATCTCGAGAGGCTGATTGTGCTGTGCGGACAGTTCTGTATCTCGCCAAGGCGCGTAATCGGACAGCAAGTGTTGCCGGAGCTGCATGTGCAATGCACATCCCGAAAAGTTTTTTGGCAATAACTCTACTGCGCCTGGCTAAAAGCAATATCTTGATATCAACGGGCGGTGCGAAGGGAGGTTTTAATTAGCTCATAAGGAGTCTGCCATCTCGCTGCTTTCTATTATGGAAGCTATCCAGGTTCCAGCGGGAATCAATCTTTCTTTGCGCAGTTAACAATAAGAGGTGTAAGTTGAGCGATTCTTGTTCCGTTTATCCGGTATGGATAGATATTCGCAAGGAGATTGAACGGCGCATAGGAGAAATCGCCTTACAGCCAATACTCTGGATACTTTCTATTCGGGGCCAGATTATTGACAAGTAAGGCAACGAACAAAAGGACGACAGCACCCGCACCAGCGGGAACGAAGGCGTAGAGATAGCCGAGACTGTGGACCTTCGGCCCTCCAATTACGGCAATCAAGGCCGTTGCACCACCAGGTGGGTGAAGGGTTTTCGTACTAAGCATAATTACTATGGCAATCGATACAGCCAGAGATGCAGCTAGCCAGATCGTGCTGCCGAAGAACTGATAGCAGGCTACGCCAGCAAGACCAGAAAGTACGTGCCCTCCAACCAAGTTCCTCGGTTGAGCGAGAGGGCTTTTTATGGCCGCGTACACGAGAACCGCGGAAGCACCGAAGGAACCAATAATAAGCGAAAGGTCGCGCGGTTCAAAAAAGCGAGAGGAAAGGTAGGAGCAGAGCCCGATGCCGATCATAGCACCAGCCCACGACCAAAAAAAATCATAAGCCGGGCCGGCGGGTGGGCTTTTTGCGCCGCCTTTCATTTTTGCAAGATATCCTGGAAGAGTCATCGGATTTTAATTGTAAATAAAAAACTGAAAGCTGCTGGAAAGATTATCCCTACTGCATTCTTTATTTTTCTCTCGGTTTCTTCCCTAGCGCACGTATTATGTCTGCACGCGCTATAATGCCTACAAGCTTGCCATTATCGTCTACCACAGGCAGCCGCTTTATCCTTCGATCGTCGAGGATTTTTGCCACATCTCCGATATCGTCGCCGACTTTTGCGGTGATGGGAGGGGAACTCATTACATCCTCTACCTTGTTTCCGCTTTTTCTTACAGGTACAGGTTCTCCTATGATGCTCCGTACAATATCCTTGAAAGTGTGTTCCCCTTTCATGCCTGCAAGTGTTAGGATGTCTGCTTCGCTAATAACCCCGATCAGCTGGCCTTGTTCATTAACAACGGGAGCTCCGCTGATCCTGTTTTCGGAGAGTAACCGAGCTGCTTCGTGCAGGTCGGCGTCATGAGCGATCGTGATAACGTTCTTCGACATGACTGCCTGCACGGGCATCTGAAACGCGACACGCTCCTGCGCGTGGCGCAATGCAATTTCATATATTTTTTTAAGATCTTCTTCGGTAATATCGACGTAGGCTTTCATTTCGCGGAGAGCGGCGTGCAGATCTTCATCCGACAACCCGCACGAGTTAAGATAAGAGTTTTCCATATGTCCTCATAAGTTACAGTGTATTTTACCTATAACCATGCACACGTAGTATGACGGAGATCATATTGGGTTATACTTTGTTATCCGATTCGTTCCTCAGCTTTGGTGACAATCCAGTAAACGAATCCAATAACGAGAATGGCGGCAATGAGGTAGTATATTGACTCCGGCTTCTCGTGTTTAAGCGTGGCGATCATGGTTTCCCGTATCATTGTCACGAGGGCCACACCCACGAATACGCTTATATGAAACTTACCACCTTTCAGGTGGGAGATCTCCGTATTCATAAGCTCGATCATAAGCCAGAGCAGCAGCATGGAGCCGAGTGCTGAAATAATACCTCCGACCACGTCACCAGTAAGAAGGTGCAGGACATCTTGGATGAAGAGCCACGCTACGCCAAGCGTGAGGCCGATGAGCGCTATGACCAGCATTAGGTTGGTCGTCTGGGCGAATCTCTCCGCAAAACTAACCAGCGCACTTTTTACTTTGTAGACCGGCGAATAGACCCTTATCTCTTCCTCAATGTATGAACTCGTGATGACGTCAAGACCGATATCGAGAATTTTCCCCACCGCTATGATCTTGTTGGTCGCTTCGACTTTGTCTTCCTCATTTTTTTGGAGTATGCCGATGCAGGCGTTTTTGACAAGGTTCACTGCCCGGTTCATATAGTGGGTATCCACTTTGTGTTTTACGTGGGTGGTGCCAATTTTTATGAGCTTTTCGTAGTAACGGTTGTCGTACGAGCCCGAGAATAGGTCGAGGAACCACTCCCGCTGTGACCCGAAGACATGTTTTTTTCTCGACTCCTCAGTGAAGAACTGGGCGGCCCCTTTTGTCCCCATAATCCAGAGGCTGAGTGTTCCCATGATCTCATCAGCGTGCTCTTCCATGATCGGCCGAAGATTCGCCAGGCGCTGCTCATCTTCGCTAGTGAAGCGGTAATCATGTTTGATTTCCCGAAATGATCTCATCACCACCTCAACGCAAATGTAATCTTATCGTCCCTGGTGTAACCCGGGGTTTCTGCCAGACATGGACAGATGATTTTATCAGATACCGTTTGATTGTCGTATCTGGATGAAACCGCATGAACTCATACCTGCTTAGCAGGAAGTCCATGCGGGCTTATAAATAGATCACGTTTTCAACTCTGTCAGTATAAATGATTCTACCCCAGCCGGAGTTGGGGGTTTCTTAAATCACGACGTCAATTACAGTTGCCCTTTGTCTTCTTTTTCTTTGTAATCAACATAGGCGAGAATTTCCTTTTCGTTTAGGCCTATACACGACACGATACGCAATAGCCTCGTGACAAGATGCCCTCTTTGCCAGCATATGTGTTATGCAGAAAAGGAAATTTCGCCTTCAGTCTTTTCGCCGATTGCGACCTGATAAGCTGAACGACATCGGCAACTGCAATTCCCGGCGGTATCACGATCACTATCTGAACATGGTCAACCTGAACACTGAGTTTTATTACCTCGATATCGGGATCACGTCCTGAGACATGCGCACGAGTCTTTCCCGAATACTCCTTGACACCTTTTACAAAGATTTTACTCCGATATCCCGGT
>DASPQB010000056.1:0-19368 GCA_035625205.1 Nitrospirota bacterium
GCATCAAACCCCTCTCCAGTGACCCTGCCCGATATCGTATCAAGTACCACTGCACTTAATGGATCCATTACGACCGCTACCGGGATGGGCACGCTGTCCAAAACTCGCGCCGCAGCCACAACGTGTCGTTCCCGGGACGACAGAGAACCGGGTGCGCATTTAATCACCATGGCGTGCCTGTTATCTACGGTGACCAAAAAATCCACGAACGACTCCACGGTCTCAGGACCCAGTGTAACGGAGAAACGGACATCTTTTCGCACATCGTCCTGTGTATACCCCTTTTCACCGAGAAGCATACGTTCGGCAATATGCCTTACCGCAGCGGTCATCTCTTCACCATCCATGATTTCCTGCTCAATGATCGAAAGGATTTTTTTCTCCCGTGCTACAAATTCGTCTTCCACGTTATACCTCGGTTCGTTATTTTTTCTTTGTCGATTTCTTGGCTGAAGCCTTGCGTCCAGTAGCCTTTTTTCCTGACGCTTTTACGGCCTTCTTAGCGGTTTTTTTGACAACTTTCTTTTTCGGTTTGATCGTCGTTTTTTTTACCGTTTTTTTGGCGGGCTTTGCCGCTTTTTTATCTGCTGCTGCGCCTATAGCCTCAAGAGGCCTCTTGTTTGTCATCAGTGCTGTAGCCCCATACGTAGATGTTATGGCAGGGATCTGCAGCGGAGCTTGGCGCGGCTGCCTCTCCGGCAGTATCCCGAGGATGTCTCGCTCACGCACCAAAATCAGGTCCTCCCCGTTTACGGTGTAGGTCTGACCCGCAAATCGTTCATACAGCACCCTGTCGCCCGGTTTTACGGTAGTTGGTATGAACCGTCGTTCTTTCTTCTCGACTTTTTTCTTTTTAAACTTTTCCTCCTTCTCAAAAGCTCCGGGACCGATTACCACGACTACTCCTTCATGGGGTTTTTCTTTCGCCGTATCGGGGATGATTATTCCTCCCGCAGTTATCTCATCCGCCCCGGATGGCCGTATCACGGCCCAGTCATGCAAGGGTGTAATTCTCATAGTGGTCCTCCTCTCTTAAGATACCGTTACTTCAGTATTATACGGGAATTTGTTCCGTCTGTCAAAACCGGGATAGGGATTAAGATGAAACGTTATTTCAGGCAAGAATTAATTGCTGGCCGGTATTCCAGCGGTCACAATTGACGATACTGTATCGTTTTCTCAGAAAATTTCTCTGGACAGTAGTGATGGTGTATAATTGATAAGGGAAGATAATTTCACTTCAGTCTGAGCAGAATACGAATCTCTTGTAGATCATTAACGTAAAAGCCCTTAAAGGGACACACCTCACGCGGGGGACGATGCTGTAATTAAAACTTATCTCAATGCAACATAATCACGAAGCAATACACAAGAGTATCGTGTCTTGATAAGCCACGTAATTAATTTAAAAAGCTCTTCTTCGTAACTGAGCGGGTGCACTATTCTTTCCCTTTTTCGTTGCTTTTGTTCTTGAACGCCTCTTGGATGCGGGAGGTTCAAGATGTTCGGCAAGCGCCTTAAGCTGTTTCGTCTCCTGGGGTTCGAGGTTCGCGTTGATCTGAGTTGGCTGGTTCTCGCGCTGCTCGTCACGTGGTCCCTGGCTGATGTCCTGTTCCCCTTCTCTTATGAGGGCCTTCAACGGACCACTTACTGGTTAATGGGCGTAACCGGGGCTATATTTTATTTTTTTTCCATCCTGTTTCATGAGTTCTGTCACTCCCTCGTTGCCCGACGTTTCGGTCTGCCCATGCGGGGCATAACGCTCTTCATCTTCGGCGGTGTTGCGGAAATGGACAATGAACCGCCAAGTCCCAAAGCAGAATTTTTTATGGCCGTAGCCGGCCCGATTTCCAGTGTTATTCTCGGGACTTTGTTCTTTGGCGCTGCTTGGCTTTTGACCGGATCCAAAGCCATGATCGCCGTAGAAGTTGTGCTGACGTACCTCGCGTTTGGCAACTGGATCCTTGCCACCTTTAACCTGCTTCCTGCCTTTCCTCTCGACGGCGGACGCATCCTGCGCGCTGCTCTATGGCAATGGCAAAAAAATCTGCCTAAAGCTACTCGGATCGCATCGCGGATCGGTTCCGGGTTCGGCATCGTTATTATGCTCGTCGGCGTGATAAACTTCCTCTATGGCAGGTTCATTGCCGGACTCTGGCAGTTCATGCTCGGCATGTTCCTTCGCTACGCTGCCGAGATGTCTTACCGACAGGTCCTA
This sequence comes from Nitrospirota bacterium, assembly GCA_035625205.1. Classification (GTDB taxonomy): domain Bacteria; phylum Nitrospirota; class UBA9217; order UBA9217; family UBA9217; genus JAJYKN01. Next base: position 2,219 of record DASPQB010000056.1, read on the forward strand.
TTCAGCACAAAGCTCAGGGGCGAGACCGTGAAACGCTTCATGAATCCGCAGCCCGTGACCGCACGGCCGTCTCTTACGATCAGGGAACTTGTTGAGGAGTATTTCAATCAGTACCACTTCAAGATGTTTCCTGTCATGGAAGGGGAAACGCTGTTGGGGTTTATCACCACCCGGCACGTAAAGGCAATTCCACGGGAAGATTGGGGTCACAAGACCGTAGCTGAGTCGCTCGAGAGGGTTTCAACAGAGAACGCCGTTGAACCCAGTACTTCTGTTCTCAGGGCCCTTTCGCTCATGGGCAAAACAAGGAACAGCAGACTTCTCGTTGTTGAGGGAGACCGCCTCGCAGGCATCATCACCCTGAAGGACATCATGGGCTACCTGGCTTTGCAGATAGAAGTAGAGAAGTAAGAATGCTGATTTCGCTCCCGACGTTTGGCGTCCGTCAATTGTCCGCTCTCGAAAGGAATCAGCAAAGCTGAATCCCTCTTTTATATATTTTATCGGCGCTCTGTCGATCGATAGGCTACTTCATCATATCGAGGTGTTTGGTTAAATTTCTCGCTTTCGGTCATGTGGCGAACGAATTTACGTCACGAGGATGCCCCTCAATGCTCACGTCGAAATATACGTTCTTACTCTCAATCATGATCATGGTCCTCGCTCTAATTCGCAATCCTGACCTATCCAGAAACAATCAACGAACTAAAGTCTTGAATCAATTTTGAAAGAGCCTTCCTGTCGGGGAGTATAGAAGCACAGATCTCCTTTCTCGAGTCTCTTGTTTTATTCGGAACTCTATTAATAAAGACCCGTTACCGCGAAAGTCCCGTCCAATTTATTCGACTGTTTGCCTTTGCTGTCAATGATGTATAGCTGGAAGGCATATTCGCCTGTTTTGGCCGTGCTCATATCGAAGCCGAAAGCGAGAGTGCTCTGCGTTTTCAGCGCAGCATCGCTCAAGGGAAACGACTCCGAAGAGACCTTATTGCCTTGTGCATCAAAAACTGCGGTATCGATGGACGCAGTCTCACCGCTTTCACGAATGATATCGAATGTGCCAATTATGGCAACCGTTTTCCCAGTATCCACGGGTGCTTGCTGCGGAATGTAAACCAGATCAGCAATCTTCGGTGTCTTATCCCTATCCAACGGACAGCTTGTCAGTCCTGTAAGCATGACCCACAGTGCAGACCATGCCATAGCTCGGATAAAATTATGCGTTTTCATAATTTCCTCATTTTCTTTCACAAAGGACCGCATTGATTTCCAATGTGAATTATAAGAACATCTCCCGATCCAGACTTCAATCACAAATGACCAACATTTAAGGAGTCACTGAGAATTCCCTCTCTCCTGCTTTTTGCCTGATGCGATTCGCTAAATCCTCTATCGCAGCAATAAAATACTCTAGACTTTCTTTCGGCATGAACATGATAATCTTAGAGTTCACACCGAAATCCCTCTCAAAACCTCTGTTAGCCTCCAGCGCAGAAAGGATGAAATAGCACGTTTAAAACCTGAAATCTACTCGGATTACGATTGCGACAGTAATACTCTTTTTACGTCGTCAATAGGTTTGACGGAGTAGCTGCCTTCCCTTCTCGTTATCTCGAGCACGTCCACCTGCCAGTGACGATTTGACAGACGTCAGAATTTCCCAGGCTCAAACCCATCATGTCGCTACCGCCCTGACGGGAAACACTGTTGTCCTCACCAATGAAATTGTTAATTGGTGCCAGTAGTGCCCTGTTTTCTCGTCATCAATAACATTGAAATTAAATATACGTACTCTTGCTTATTTTAAAAATATCACTCTTCTAAAGGTTGTCAAGACAAGACGTGGCGCGAGGAGTGTTGTTTTTCGTCATACTTAAGTTTGTTCTTCACGAGCATCCTATCGACTGCGAGTTCGGCAAATATCAGTATGGCATTCATTGGTAATAACTGAACGTGTAAGATAATAAACATTGACGCAATCCAACCGCTATTGCATCTGGGGATTCCACGTCTTTTTTCTAATATGAGATTTAGGTATATGACGGTATCCCGAACTATCTCAAGCAGCCCCCCAAAGAAAAAATGAAAATTTAATGTACCAAATACTCGCTTAAAAACAACTTTTAAAGCTTTGCTCCATGAAGCTGATCGTCCCCACTCGTGTATTCTGTCCTATTTTGAAATAATTTTTTAAATAATCACCTTGAGAATCACAAAACTCTCTTCTTTAGTTATAATTACTGTACGGACTCTACTCTCCGAAATAGGCAATGATAAAAAGGTTTACGCTCTATGTGGATCGTACAGTGGGCCTTACGACGTCCCTATACAGTTGCTGTGATGGCTTTATTGCTTATCGTGCTTGGAACGCTTTCCGCAAGCAGAATGATCGTGGATATATTTCCCGCCATCGATATTCCCGTGGTCGTGGTCGTTTGGAATTATCCCGGACTCTCGCCTGAGGACATGGAACGCCGCGTGGTCCTCATCAGCGAGCGGGCATACTCAACCACCGTAAACGGCATCCAGCGGATCGAATCTCAGTCAATCCCGGGCGTTGGAATGCTGAAGGTCTACTTCCAGCCAGGAAGCGACATCGGCGCCGCAATAGCCCAGATATCTTCGGTCTCGTCTACGCTCTTAAGAAGCGCGCCGCCGGGTATACAGCCACCCATCATCGTCCAGTTCAGCGCCACTAATGTACCTGTTGCCCAGCTCACGGTCTCGAGCAAAACAATCCCCGAACAGGAACTCTTCGATTACGGGCTCAACTTCATCCGAGTTCGGCTGTTTACAATTCCAGGGCTCTCTTCCCCGGCACCCTTCGGCGGGAAGACCCGCCAGATCATGATTGACGTGAATCCCGACGCTCTCGCAGGGCGCGGGCTTTCTCCGGCCGATGTGGTAAACGCGCTCCAGTCGTCCAACTCGATCATCCCTGCAGGAACGGCCCGTATCGGCGGCACGGAATACAACGTCATGCTGAATACAAGCCCGAAGATACTCGATCAGTTCAAGAATATCCCGATTAAAATCGTGGGCAGTGCACCGGTCTATTTGAAAGACGTAGCAACGGTATCAGACAGCTTTGCGGAGCAGACCAATATTGTGCGGGTGAATGGATTGCGGGCAACATACCTGGCAATCCTGAAGCATGCCGATGCTTCAACGTTGGCAGTCGTTGACGCCACGCGAGACGTGCTCCCGCAGATCCGAGAGGTAGCCCCCCAGGGCATGGAGATCAAAATCGATTTCGACCAGTCCATATTCGTCCGCGGCGCGATCATGAGCGTTGTGCGCGAAGCGATTTTGGCTACAATCCTCGTTTCGCTCATGATCCTGATCTTCCTCGGTTCCTGGCGCAGCATGGTGGTTGTATCGACCTCCATCCCGCTTTCTATCTTTGCAGCGATCATCTGCCTTAACCTCGCCGGCGACAGCATCAATATCATGACTCTGGGCGGCCTGGCCCTGGCGATCGGCATGCTCGTGGACGATGCAACCGTCGCCGTGGAGAACATCCATCGGAACCGCTCTCTGGGAAAGCCTCTTACGGCTGCGGTTGTAGACGGTTCGGCGCAAATCGCGGTTCCGGCGATCGTGTCTACGCTCGCGATCTGTGTGGTATTCTTCCCCGTTGTACTTCTCTACGGGGCGGCAAAATATCTCTTCTCGCCACTCGCCCTGTCCGTGGTGACGTCGATGCTCGCATCCTATGTTCTCTCCAGGACACTAGTCCCTGTGCTCTCTCGCATGCTGATGAAAGGCGAGCATGCCGGGACTGCTAGACGGAGCGAGGAACTCTCGCGACTCAGGCATATTGCCCTGGTTTTCAACCGCCGACGCGACCAGGTCTATACCTCTTTCCAGGAGGCCTACACACGTTCCCTCAACACGGTTCTCCATCATCGCGCATTCGCGCTGTCCATTGCCGGTCTTCTCATCTTGATCAGCATGGGGGCAATCTTTGTGATCGGTATGGATTTCTTTCCGTCTGTGGACACAGGGCTCATGAAATTGCACTTTCGGGCGCCCGCTGGCAGCCGCATTGAGGATACGGAGCAGATGGTCAACCAGATTGAGGATCGCATTCGCAGGATTATCCCGGCCGGAGAGATCGATACTATCAACGACATGATCGGGGTACCTATTTTTTATAACCTTGCTTTTATCCAAACCGAAAACATCGGAGGTATGGACGCGGAGATACTTATCTCGCTCAAACCGGGGCATCGGCCGACAAACTATTATCGGAAAAAGCTCCGCCAAGATCTGCCACCTACCTTCCCTGGTTCACAGTTCTATTTCCAGGCAGCCGATATCGTGACCCAAGTTCTGAATTTCGGCCTCGCCTCCCCCCTGGATGTCCAGGTCGAAGGCATCGATTTCAAACGTTCCTACGACTATGCTCTCAAGGTTCGCGATGCGATGCGTCAAATCCCTGGCACAGCGGACATACACATCAACCAAGTCCTCGATTACCCTGCCCTGCAGGTGGACGTCGACATGACGCGCGCCGCAGAACTCGGAATGAGCCAGCGCGATGTTGCAAACAATGCGCTCGTCTCACTTGCGTCAAGCATCCTCGTGGCGCCGTCCTTTTTCCTGAACCCGGCAAACAACGTGAATTACTCGGTTGCCGTCCAGATACCGCCCGATCGCATCAACTCGCTCGACCACCTTCGTTCGATGCCGTTGACTCCCTCAGGGGCGACCAACTTGCTCCAGCCTTCGACGACGCCAGCACCCACGGACACTCCCCAAATGCAGGCACAGACGCTCGCGAACCTCTCCACGGTCTACCACGCAGCGACTGCCGAGAATATCTCGCATTATACCGTGCAGCGGGTGCTTGATGTCGAGGCCGACGTCGAGGGACGGGACCTCGGTTCTGTTGCCGCTGATATTGAAAAGAAGATAGATGATCTCAGGCCCCTTCCTCCAGGGACCCGGATCCATGTTCGCGGTCAAAATGAGGTGATGATGCAGTCATTCAAAAGCCTTGCCTTAGGACTTGTTCTCGCGATCCTGCTGGTTTATTTCCTCATGGTCGTCCTGTTCCAGTCCTGGATCGATCCATTCATCATCATGATGGCGGTCCCAGGCGCTCTCATTGGCATCCTCTGGATACTCGCGCTGACCGGCACAACGATCAACGTGGAGTCGCTCATGGGATCGATCATGGCAGTCGGCATCGCAACAGCAAACTCTATTCTGCTCGTGAGCTTTGCCAATGACATCCGGGTTGAGACAGGAGCGACACCATTCGAGGCAGCTGTCGCAGCGGGCAAGGCGCGGCTCCGTCCCGTTCTCATGACCGCCCTTGCCATGATCCTCGGCATGCTGCCAATGGCCTTTGCCATGGGCGAGGGAGGCGAGCAGAACGCTCCTCTGGGTCGCGTCGTGATCGGCGGGCTCCTCATGGCTACGTTCGTGACGCTCTATGTGGTGCCGGTTATTTACACGCTGCTTCGCACAAAGCCGCCATCAAAGCATGAGTTGGATAAGCGGTTCGAGGACGAAATTCGGCAGGGAACTTAGGAATATCTCTAATAAACCAGTCACCATGGGAAATCAACAACGTGCATGGGACGATGATGTAGGAGGTGATCATGTCAAAAGAAGTTTCAACGCTGAAAGGAGCGCGCAGGCTATTTATTTCCGGGGTAGGCCTCGTCGCTCTGGCCTTAGTCCTTCTCCTGGTCCTCTTCGAAAACCGAAGGGTTTATCTTATGAATGAGACACGGGACAGGCAGGAGTCAGTGAAAGCCGGTCAGGAGGTGCGCGTCATCGCTGCGAAGCGCGCACCGAGAGAACGGCTGGTCTCGCTTACGGGCGATGCGCAGCCCTATGCCACGGTGATCCTGTATGCCAAGGTGAGTGGATACCTGAAAAAAATCATGGTTGATAAGGGGGATCGGGTGAATGCAGGCCAAGTCCTCGCAGTTATCGAATCGCCTGAGCTCGACCGTCAATATGATTCCGCGGTTGTTGATGCCCAGGATAAGCGCAGGGATGCAACCCGTGAGAAAACCTTGGTCGAGAAGAACCTGATTTCCCAGCAGGATGCGGACCATGCCGAAGCCGCCGCTCTCGAAGCCGAGGCTAATGCGGAATCGCTGAGAACACAGAAGGAGTACGAAATTATTCGCGCGCCGTTTAGTGGCACCGTGACCGCCCGCTTTGCCGACCCGGGAGCACTCGTGCAAAGCGCTGCAACCTCGCAGACAACAGCTCTGCCGGTCGTCTCACTTTCCCAAACGGACCGACTACGCGTATACATTTATCTTGCCCAGAAAGACGCAGCCGTCGTGAGAATCGGCAACCATGCCGAGATATCAGATTCCTTCCGTCCCAACGTCAAGCTTTCCGCCTCCATTACGAGAATAAGCGGAGAATTGGATCCCAAGACCAGGACGCTTCTTACCGAATTAGACGTTGATAATAAACAAGGGCTGATCTTAGCCGGAAGCTTTGTGCAGGTGTCAGTTAAGCTCAAAACAGCGCCCGCAGTTGAAATTCCCGCCGACGCTCTCTTATTGAAGGGAGAACAGGCGTTCGTAGCCGTTGTTTCGGCTGATGGCAAAGTGAAGTTCCGGCCCGTTGTCATGGCCGACAGCGATGGCAAGGTGGTTCGCCTCAGTTCCGGGCTTGATGAAGGTGAGCGCGTCATTCGGAGTCCCGGGTTTGCTCTTACCGACAACGAGCAGGTGCAACCGCTCACGGAAACCGTAAATTAAAGCCTCCTGGCTTTGAGCAGACGATGATGTTCCCCCAAAAAGAGCGGGTCGCCTTCCGAGCGAGGCAAGCCGCAGCAGATCAGAGCTTCCTGTGTGCACCATCGCAAAACGGAGGTGTCTTTGAGAGCGCGCAGTTGCAGAGCGCTACGTTCTTTTTTTCTGTGATGACGAATGATGTCGGTTGCATATTGGTACCTTTACGGGAGCCATCGCAAAACGGCGTCTTCGATTTCCCCCAATGTACAACGGTGGCAGCTGCCGGGTTCCAAATCCATTATGATCGGGTGTTTCTTGCTCATGTTTTTATTCTCATTTGATTTTGATCTCCTGACTGGTTTGCGGCTTCAGTCTCTTACGGGTTACTTCAATTTTTCTGTAATGACTTTATGGATCGATCACATCCCCCCGACACGTATCATCAGTCCAAGCCCAATGGCGGCAACTACAATATGATATTCTACGCCTTCGCCTTTCCGGCCTCCGAACCAATTCATGAAAAAACCGTTCTGGACATGCAGCATTGACGCTGCTGCCGTAATAGTAGCGCTTATACCCAACGCTGCCACTCTGGCCAGAAATCCCGCAATGAGGCTCAAGGACCCAAATCCCTCAGCAATGATCGCGAGGAACGCAAATTCCGCCGGGATCCCTAACTTTCCAGTAAAGAAACCCATTGTTCCTACAAAACCGTTGCCACTGAACCATCCAAGGAGCTTTTGCATCCCATGCAGGAAGAAAACGATTCCCAATGGGAGCCGAAGTACCATGACAGCGCTATCATTTTATGTCTGAAAAAGTTTTTGAACACTTGCCTCCTCTACTTGAAATTCGGCTAGAACAAGCGATCGGGACAGAGGCCGGGCGCGCTCGAACCTTGGGCTCATTCGCTCTTGCTTCCCCCGTTGTCTTTTTATGGTACCTTAGTGAAGGTGCCTTCATCTTGCAAGTAGGCACTTTTCCGTAATGTACTTATCAAGAAGTCAGTATGACTGCATCACCATCCAGAGGAGGCACAAGGGGGATTTGAACACCTGGACTGTCCGGTAGAGATACGAAGTGCAACATGATCTGGATTCATCATACCTGTCCCTTTGCAGAAGCAACCAGTGTGCATTAAAAATCAATTTGGCTGAAGCTGATGGCATTACTTCGGGATATAGTCTTCCCGTACCGGAGAAAAGACTTCTATTGCGGTAGAATTTTCACGTGCGTGGGCATGATGGCTCACATTAGCCGGAATACACCAGCTATCGCCCGGCCGAACCTGATAAGATACATTGCCGATCGTCAGATCTATCCTGCCTGAAACCAGGTAGCCTGTTTGTTCATAAGGATGGCTGTGCGTCGGTAAGATTGCCCCTTTTCCGAGCTTGAACTCAGTAAGGAGCGTCCTCTCACCGTACACCAGGGTCTTCATCGTAATTTTTTCCAGGAGTTCCTTATACCCTGTGGCATCATATCTCGTGAACATTATGAACTCCTTCAACAGACGTTATCGTTTATTGAATAAAAAATATATTTTCCGCATAGATGCCGAATAATTCACGACGGACCATGCAAAGCTTAGGGAGAAAATCTGACAACACGATCATAGGGCGATCGTTCACACTCGTTATGACAACGGTTAACAATTAACCTCAGTCACTGTATCTTGTTTTACCCAGGCCTTCATGCCGCTTACTGGCCGTTATTTGCCACGGTCTAGAAACCGACAGCGCGAACCTTCGGAACTGTTCACAGGTCAATCAATAAATCCGTCTGGAATACGACCTCTAAAACAAGGCGATACATCTCTTGAGTCTCTTGTTAAAAATGCTACTGATTCTTGGCCCGTAAATACTGAACCGGCCAGGTAAAGTCTACCTGCAAAGCTTTCGCCGCCTGCATGGGCCAGTAGGGATTGCGAAGCAGCTCGCGCGCAAGGATTACTACGTCGGCGAGACCCGTAGCAATGATTTGCTCAGCCTGGGCAGGTTCGGTGATGAGACCGACCGTACCCGTAGCGATCCCGACTTCTTTTCGGATTGCCATTGCAAAAGGAGTCTGGTATCCAGGCCCGGCAGGAACGACAGCCTGCGGCACTAATCCGCCACTCGAACAGTCAATGAGATCGATGCCGATATCCTTTAGCCTACGGCAAAGTACGATGGATTGTGACAAGTCCCAGCCACCTTCTACCCAGTCAGTGGCCGATATCCGCGCGAAGACCGGCAAGTCCATGGGCCAGATTTCGCGCACTGCTCGGGCGACGCTTAAGGGAAAACGCATGCGGTTTTCCAGAATCCCCCCATACTCGTCCGTTCTATGGTTGGTGAGTGGCGAAAGAAACTCGTGGAGCAAATAACCGTGAGCCATATGGATCTCTATGGTCTGAAAGCCTGCACCCTTAGCCCTCTTGCCTGCGTCTACGAATTGAGCGCAAATTGCATCCAGGTCTGCTGTAGTTGCCTCGCGAGGCATGGGATGAGCAGCTGTAAAAGGCAGGGGGCTCGGAGCGATCGGCTGCCACCCGCCCTTCTCCGGTCCCAGCGGACCTCCCCCCTGCCACGGTTGGTCTGTTGAAGCCTTGCGTCCTGCATGGGCAAGCTGGACTCCTGCAACAGCACCCTGTTCGCGGAGAAACCTCACAATGGGGGTAAATGCATCGGCATGGACATCGCTCCAGATACCGCTATCATCAGGGCTTATCCGACCCTCGGGACTCACTGCAGTAGCCTCAACCATTACCATTCCCGCACCGCCGACAGCCCGGCTTCCCAAATGGACCAGGTGCCAGTCAGTTGGAAGACCATCGATGCTCGAGTACTGGCACATGGGAGACATAAATATGCGGTTCCGAAAAGTCAATTCACGCAACTTAAAAGAAGAAAATAATCTGCTCATAATATCCCCCTCATGAAATCGATCGAACCTTCATGACTTGGTATTGTCAAAAACGTTACCGGAGATGAAGACAAGAACGGTGGGAAGATGGCGCAAACTCCTGCTAGCCTGGTCCCCCCCTGTCCTCTTTGAATTTTCTGTTCCTTTACAGGTTTCCGGTTGCTTGCACTTGTAAGTTCCAGAGGATGGCTATTTTTATTATAGCTCGCCTGGTCAAGAGATACAGACGCATCACCATAGAGGTGTTAGAAACAGAATGCGTGCGATTGAATCGACATATTTTGGGAAGGTGGGGAAGCCGTGCGACAGGGAGATAATTGCTGAGGAAATTTCATGCCTGATTAGTCGGGTGTCGTGTAATGAACCCGACTAATCAGTGAAAATAGAAGGCGGTTAAGATGCATACGCTGGCCAAGCCACGGCCAGATTTTCTCGTCTATCCCGTCGTTTACGCATTCTGCAGCACTTTGATTGCCTTTTTGTCGTCAGCCGTCTTGAACACACAGCTTGCTGTCTTTCCGGAAGTCGTTGTGGAGTAGAAATAGTAGATATTGATTCCGGCATTGGAAATGAGCCTGGATATGCGTTCCAGTGCGCCGACCTTGTTTTCCGTCTCAACCAAAATGACTGACGAATCTTGGATGTCATCGGCGCCGATCCTATCGAGAGCCTTTTCCGCTTTTGCGAGATCGTCCACAATCAGCGTAAAGGTCGCCTTACGGCGCGCGCCGCTGGCTGAATAGCCGGTTCCGGCGAGAATGTTGACATTCTCCGCTGCAAGAGCGGCCGCGATTTTTGCCGTCAATCCGATACTGTCCTCGAAAGTAGCTGTAATCTCCTTTTCCGTCTTCGCGGTAAACCTGGGTCCAGCCGTTTTCTCCACCAATGGAACAGGACGTGCTGACGATTTTGAGGCTGTCTTTATTTTTTTTACATTTTTTTTCTTCGCGGCGATTGCCATGGTTTTCGAATCTCCTTTCGAGTTGTCAGGTGTTTTCCCTGCGAAGAGAGTACTACAAATTTCATAGTATTGGCAAGAAAATTCTGAGTAAAAGACTCACCGTGCACGGCGGCTTAGAACGACGATGGGAGATACCTGAAAGCTCCCCTCTAGAGATTGCTCACCGGCATTTTTTGTCCAGTGATCTCATCATGAACGGCGCATAGATAGAGATAACGATGGCCCTTCGCCCTTCGTGTGAGCGCAACGAGTAACACAAGCACGTCGCATCCAACGGCGGGCCCTGCGATGATGAACATGAACTTTTTTGTCTTCGTTGACTTGTGAACCTGTGAACGCTCAGTCCTCATGAAGAATGCTGTCTTGCATTCTCGAGCATGAGTTTTGCCATCGTCTTTGCAAAAGCTGAAGGATCTTTGACCTTCGAACCTTCCAACAGGAGCGCCTGGTTATACAGTAGGCTGATATACTCTTTCAGTGTTTCTTCCCTGCCGCCCTTGGCGAGGAGATCGTTCATGGCCGAAAAAACCTGGTGCCCGCCGTTGATCTCCAGTATCCGCTTGTCCGACGGCACGTCCTGCCCCATGGATCTCAAGAGCTTTTCCATTTGCGGATCGAGACCGCCCTCATCGGCAACTAGACAGCAGGCCGAGTCCTTGAGCCTGCCTGATAGCCGCACATCCTTTACCTCGTCCTTCAACTGTTGTTTAATCATCGCGAGAAGTTTCTCGAATCTCTCCTTGGATTTTTCCTTTTCCGCAGCGCCGGCAGGATCCAGGCTGATGTCTCCCTTGATGACCGACTTGATCTTTTTGCCCTTATACTCCTGGAGAGACGACATAATGATATCGTCTATGTCATCGGTCATGATAAGGACCTCATAGCCCTTTTCCCGGAATGTTTCCAGATAGGGGGACGTCAGGACATTTTCTTCTGGTTTGCCGGTAATATAATAAATCTCGCCCTGGGCAATTGGCATGTTTTTCATATAGTCTTCCAAGGTCGTGAATTTCCCCGGATCCGTCTTGGTGGACAGGAACAACATCAGGTCCGCAATTTGCTCTTTTCGGGAGAAATCGAAATGGATCCCCTCCTTCAGCACCCTACCGAATTCCTTATAGAAAGCGACATAGGAATCATAATCATCCCTTTTCATGTCCGAAAGCGTATCGAGCACTTTCTTGGTGATATTCTTCTTGATGATATCGACGTGTTTGTTGGACTGCAGAATCTCGCGCGATACGTTCAGCGGGAGATCTGAAGAGTCGATAACGCCTTTAAGAAATCGAAGGTACTCCGGAATGAGCTGCTCGCAGTGGTCCATGATCTGGACCCGTTTGACATATAAGGTAGGACCGACTTTATAGTCCCGGTACAGGATGCCATAAGGGGCTTTTGCGGGTAGGTACAGGAGTGCAGTAAACTCCGACGTCCCCTCAGCGCGATAATGTATGACTTTCGCGGGATCGGTGAAATCGTGGGATATATGCTTGTAAAACTCGTTGTATTCCTCTGGCTTCACTTCCGACGGGTCCTTGAGCCAGATGGCCTTGCCGGCATTCATGGTCTCTTCTTCTGTGCTTTTGATCTTCCTGTTCTTGTCCCGCGGGTCTTCCTTTTCCCGTTCCACGTCCATGACAACGGGATGCTCGATGTAATCGGAGTATTTCCTGATAATCGATCTGATCTCCCATTCGTTCAGGTAATTTTTATCATCCGCTTTGATATGAAGGATTACATCGGTCCCCGCCATGTCCTTTTCAGCGTCGTCGATGATGAACGAGCCGTCTGCCGTTGATTCCCATTTTACAGCCTTGTTAGTCTTTTCCGTCGCCTTTCGAGTGATAACCGTGACCTTGTCGGACACCATGAACGAAGAATAGAAGCCGACGCCGAATTGACCGATGAGCTCGGGTTTGTCTTTCAATTCCTTGCTCTGCAGGGCACGCAAAAAATCCTTGGTGCCCGAATGGGCTATCGTCCCCAGTTCCGCAATCACCTCATCATGGGTCATGCCGATACCATTGTCGCTCACCGTAAGCGTGCCCGCAGCCTTATCGATGATAATTTTTATTTTCCATGTTCCTGTGTTTTCCAGGATGTCCTTGTTCGTGAGCGCTTCAAACCGAGCCTTGTCGATGGCATCAGATGCGTTCGAAATAAGCTCCCGCAGGAATATTTCCTTGTGGGAGTATAAGGAATGGATCATCAGGTCCAGCAGTTCTTTGACTTCAGTCTTAAATTCCATTTTTTCAACAGTCATTGCCTCACCCCTAGAGTCTTTTGTTAAACAGCAACTATATATACCTGTGCTTTAAATAGTTGTCAAGAGGTTTTGAGGAAACAAACTACGCCAGGGAAGGAAAGAAACAAAACCCACAGCGCACCGCGGCGTCTTGACATTCAAGATAGGGCGTGCGGCCCGGTCTCATAGAACAATGAATGGATGCAAAGTATCACCTCGTCTTGGGGGGATGGTACATAAAAAAGGATGGAGAATTCAGGTGGTAAACGTGGTAGAAGACGGAAAGTGTTCTGGCTCAAACTGGAAAATGCAGGGAAGTCTATCAGACTTCCGCTGCAAACAAGCAAATCATCGTCGACTGATCGCTACTCGTGCTGCCTGCGGCCCCTCTGTCCCTTGCTCCTCAATGAACGTCACTTCGGTCCCGAATTTCAGATGATTAAAATCGACATCATCGAGCACGCTGTTTTTATGGAAATAAATCTCCCGCTCGTCCGACGTTTTTATGAAGCCGTAATCCGATTCAGGAAATATCCTGACGATACGGCCTACAGGAGGTTCGGTGTGTACCTTGACAGAACCACGAACCTGCCTGCTGTGTTCCTCGATCAGCCTCACTGCGGCGGCGAATGCGTCACGGACCGCCACGTAGGCATCGGCGTCCTCCTGGCGACTTACCGCCAGCTCCTTACCTGGTACGGTGATGTCGATACGGACGCTGAAGATGTTACCCTGATGGTGGCGCCGCTGCAATGCCTCCACAACGACCCTGCAGCTGCTGATTCGGTCGTAAAATCTGTCAAGCTTTGACGCCTTTTCGTTGATGTTCGCCTCGATAACCGCAGAGTGTTGCATGTTCCGAAACGTGACCTGTAAAGGGATCTTCATAGCATACCTCCCTCTTTACCCTATAATTAATGGCTTCACTCCCTACTTTGAACTTATCATAAGATATTTCAGCTGTCAAATCAGGGGGCCGCAATAATCATGTCTCAGCGGTCTGCACAACTTCTCTATGCGTCAATGAGGGGCACTGCCAATGATCGTCCGATAATTTCGCCACTGCGGACGAGCCCTTTTATGAGTTGAAAAATAATCAGCCTTCTCATGGGTACAACGTTGAATAATCATTGATTGATGATAGCTGTATCTTACCTGACTCAGTCAATTCATACGAATTTTCGTGCGGATGGCTGAAAATTTTATTGGAAAGCAAGGAAACAGGCTCCGGTGGGTTCAATCATCGACCGGATGCCGTGGAAATGGCGTGTCTTGGGGCAGGAGGTTTGAATCGTTACAAGTTTCTTAAATCTCCCTTATATCGTTTTTTGCCTTAATACCACTCACGGCTCATCTTCTCCTCGATGTCACGATTCGTGATATACTATTTCTCAAAGAGAAGCGGTGTTACATGAAAACCAGGGTAGCTATAATCGTTATCGGCATGGTGCTGGCATATTGGATATTCCCTCCCGGTTTGTTGGGCGCCTCAGTTGACACATTAACCTTAAGACAGATATTGCGGGGCTCGGCATCACTGGTAATCTTTTTTTGGACAATAACGTTTGCCATAAACATTTAAACACCTCCTAGTTATTGCATCCAAAACCAGCGAAAGTTGTTCTGAGCGTGTTTAAAGGCCATTATCGCCTTCTTTAACCCATTTCAAGCATCTTAGACATGGTGCCGATTCTTGTGGCGCCCCAATGTTGTCCATCCACGATCATAGTCACGGGGAAATTATTGATTGTTACTCCCGTGCCCGTCCTCAGAGAGGTCCGCAAAAAGAATGGACAGACTCTTTTGCCAGTTCTACGCTGGCTTTTTCAAGACGCATGCACGTCACCCGAATTCCAGAGATCCGCTTCATAGTTGCCCGCCGGTGGCTTTGCAAACTTGTTTTTGCACACCGCCCATGATGTGGGCCATATGTGCACTGTTTCCTCTGATTTCTACCAGGATTCATGAACCTGCCCTGTTATCCAATTTATCACCATGCGCCGTAAAACCCGGCCTTCAGGCCGGTGATATAAGGCGTTTATTGCGAAGCAAGAAGAGAATTGCTGTTTTTATTATAGTCGACATTTGTTCATTAGTATGATATAGTTGCACATATGGTGATTCGCAAGGGGTTCAAATTTAAGCTTCGCCTGAAACCGCATGATGACGATAACCTCCTTTTTAGGTTTACCGGCTGCGGGCGGTTTGTTTGGAACAAGGCTCTTGCGATGCAGAAAGAACGATTGGACGCCGGAGAACGCTGTCTCTCCGGTATCGATCTCATAAATCTGCTGCCTGAGTGGAAAAAACAATTTCCTTTTTTAAAAGAGGCGCCCTCGCAGGTCTTGCAGCAAAGGCTTATGGACCTCGACAGGGCACTTCTAGAAGCATTTGATAAAACAAACCCAAAAAAATTCCCTACGTTCAAGAAGAAGTATAGATCATCCGCATCGTTCCGCTATCCGCAGGGATTTAAGGTTGATGGCAGCACTATATTCCTACCTAAATTGGGATGGTTCAGGTTTTTTAAAAGCCGGGAGATCGACGGCACTCCTAAAAACGTTACCGTATCATTCCGGGCCGGTTCATGGTTCATCTCTATTCAAACAGAGCAGGAGGTTACGGATATTGTACATCCGTCTTCCTCCGCAGTTGGAGGAGATCGTGGCGTGTACCGAACGTTGACCCTTTCCAATGGCAGATATTTTGACCCGGTCAATTCGTATCGTGTTGCTGAGAAGAAACTAGCAAAAGCTCAACGAAAGCTGGCGCGGATGGTAAAGAAATCAAACAACTGGCAAAAACAACAACGTCGAATACAGAAAATACACCTTCATATTGCCAACATACGGCTAAATCATCTGCATCAGATCTCTCATGAAGTGAGCAAAAACCACGCTCTCATCGTGCTTGAGGACCTGGATGTGAAGAATATGTCGGCATCGGCAAAAGGGACTGTTGAAAGCCCCGGCAAGAACGTGGAGCAGAAGGCGGGTCTCAACAAAGCTATCCTGGACCAGGGCTGGGGTGAATTAAAACGTCAAATCATCTATAAGCAGCTTTGGCGCGGCGGGCAGGTCATCTTCGTGCCACCGGCATATTCCAGCCAGGAATGTTCACAGTGCGGTCATACCTCTAACGAGAACCGGCCGTCCCAGGAGTTGTTTTACTGCAAAAAATGCGGCTATACGTCTAATGCTGATGAAAACGCCGCAAAAGTAATCTTGTCAAGGGCAGGGCAGTGCCCGGGTAGCCTGGTAGTGTCGAACGGTGCAGTAACGCCGTCGCAAACAGGAACCAACAAAGTAGTGGCGTAAGCCTCTGCTGTTGGAATCTTCGGCTTTCAGGCCGATGAGGATGTCAACGTGCATCGACATTAAAGGTCACCATCGGAAGCAGCGTTCCTCCACGGTTCACGGTCACATCTACCCGCCATCCGCCTTCCATGGGAATGTTCGCCTTGAATGCATAGGTGTCTCCGTTCAGCATGGACTGTGTGGTATATTCCATTGGAGCCATGCCCGGCATGGCCGGCATATAGTAGCGTACATCCACTTTGGCGTCCGTCACCAACTTTCCTGACGAATCTGCCAGTTTGACCGTTAGCGCATTATCACCTTTGACCAAGGGGTAGCTGCGGGCACTCAGTGTAATGGTCACGTTCCCTCCCGTTTTCTGCATCTCATATCCCCTCGTGCACGCGTATATCAACCCCACTGAAACGAAAGCGACCAGCAATATCCGTGAATATTTATTCATGTTAGTAAAATTCCTCCTGTAAGAAAATTCTTTATAAATCTGTATCCTTCCTGAATTTCTGCAACATACATGCCGGAATCAATGTAACGGATTATTGTGAAGAATCGGAATGTTATCAGACTGTTGAAAATACTGATCTGTTGAAATTGACTTGTCTCATACACCTCGGTGTAGCATTTGCTGATCAACCTCGGTGTGAACTTTGGGGAGGGGAAAAAAGCGGCGATCCTCGATAGCCATTAGATAGAAGTGCACAGGACGTCTCGGATTATGCATATGCCTTAATAATCACTTGCTTTCGTCAACAGTCCTATCGACTCCTGGTCAAGTTGTAGCCTTATCGCTGCAACAAGGTCATTCAGTTGCTCCAAGCTCGTAACACTGGCAATCGGGGCAGAGATTCCCGGGCGTGCCATAAGCCAGGCGACGGCAACGCTCGACGGAGTGGAATGGTATTGCTTGGCAACCTGATCCAGGGCCTTAAGAATCCGGAATCCTCGCTCATTCATATAATCTTTAATTCCATGGCCCCGTACGCTTTTTGATAAATCCTTATCCGACC
>DASPQB010000057.1:0-17108 GCA_035625205.1 Nitrospirota bacterium
TCGATCTTTTTTGTTGTGGGCTCGGAGAACAGGTAATTCTGCCATCCCTTGCCCTTTGCTTTTGCCAGCTCAATCCTTTCCTTGACGAAGGCTTTACCGCTGGGGTCCGTAAGATCGCTCAGGTCCTTGCCGACCATCCTCGGGTTCTGGCCATGGGCAAGGCAGGTGCCGCTCATGTCATAGACGAAGATGTACAGGTCCCGATCCACGAATTGGCCATTCTTATTGGTGAATTCAGCAAAGGCCCTGTCCTTGCCGTTCGCCTTGATAAAGGCGATAGCTTTTTTAACCAATGCCTCTGCCTCGGCAGGCGTGCCGAGATCAGCCGCAAAAGCCGAACTTGACAATACCAAACCAACGACTATGATCATTCCCAATAACGTTCTTATCATGTAATTCCTCCTTGATAGGTCACGGATCCTATTTTTTGGCAAAGACGCGAGCCTCGCCACTAAGATTTAAAGAACGCTGTCAACTCCTTGAGTTCGGCGGCCAGCCTTGCAAGCTGCGACGAAGACAGTTTGATTGCATCCGTGGAGGAAGCAGCTTGTTTCGCGATTTCGGAAATGCTCTCCATGCTTTGGGTTACCTGTTCCGTAGTAGCGGACTGTTCTTCCGTTGCAGCGGCAATCCGCTGGACCATGTCCATGGCATTGGTCGATGCGGTAACGATAGAGTCGAGCGAGCCGCTTGCCTGCTTGGCCATGCCTACGCCTTTGTCTACCTCATCGCTGCCCTTTTTCATGGCTTGCACCGAATCGACGGCAGCGGCCTGAATCGCCGCTATCCTCTGGGCAATGTCCTTAGTGGCTTGCCCCGTTCGCTCTGCAAGCTTTCGCACTTCATCTGCAACAACGGCGAAGCCGCGACCTTGTTCTCCAGCTCGGGCTGCTTCGATGGCCGCATTCAGGGCAAGCA
Source organism: Nitrospirota bacterium (assembly GCA_035625205.1). Taxonomy (GTDB): domain Bacteria; phylum Nitrospirota; class UBA9217; order UBA9217; family UBA9217; genus JAJYKN01. Next base: position 919 of record DASPQB010000057.1, read on the forward strand.
GGTTAGTCTGGTCAGCGATGCCGTTGATCACGCTCACGATCTCGCCGATCTGTGCCGAGCTTCTGCCGAGCTCTTCGATGGTTTTCGCCGCGACCTGTACCGTCTGAGCAATCCTGACCATGTCTTCGGCTGTGGAATCTACGATCTGCTTGCCCCTGGTCGCCGTGTCTGAGGCGTCCTTACTGGCTGCCGCTGCATGGGTGGCATTCCTTGCCATGTCCGCGATTGTTTGAGAAACCTCGGTTATGGCAGTCACCACCTGATCGGCCTGGGTCGAAAGATTTTGCGAACCTTTGTGCATGTCATCTGACGTGCGCAAGAGCTGCTTGGAGCTGCCGACGAGCGAATTCGTCGCCGAGTTGATCTCGCCAACGATATGACGAAGGTTTTTAATCATGCGGTTGAAGCTGCCAGCAACCTCCCCGATCTCATCGCTGCTCCTTACCGAGAGATCCGCAGACAGATTGCCATTTGATGCGGCTTCTGCAGCCGCATGCATTGCGTAAGCAGACTTTAATAAGTCTCTTACAATCCAGACAAAGAGAGTAATACTGCCGATCACCGTGATGAGAGCGAGCAGATGCTGGGCCATATTCAGTCTCTCCACGTGTCTGTCTAGCTTCTCCTTGGTGTTGCCGTAATTGTCCGCGGCGATGTTGCCCATGTCCTCCAATGCAAGGCGGAGTCGCATGCCGACGCCGGATGCGCTGCCCTTGTCCAATGCCATGATGTCATGAGTCTTTTTTCGCGCCACGATAAGATTATCAATTGCATGTTCATACTCATCAAAGGCTTGTTTAGCGGCATCATGCGCGTTCCGCCCCTCTTCACTGGAGGACAGCTTTTCATATTTTGCAAGATCATTGCTCAGTAGCTGGGTATGTTCTCTGAATTGCTTGACATATTTCTCGTCCCCTCGTATGAGAAAATTTTTATAGCCCAGGATGGCAATCCCAAGCTCATTTTCTGCGTCCAAACTCATTTCTTTTTGCGCTCCAGCAGATTCGGACAAGGCCTTGTATCCGTTTACGAGACTGCGATTACTCTCGAAGGACATAACCGCTATGCATATCAAGGCAGTAAGACATATTGCGGCTGCTCCGTATAGTTTTTTTGATAATGACATCTTCATATTTCTCCTCCGGCATCCACATACAGTAATCCATTCTGCAGGGTGATCAGCACGCCTTCCTCTCTCATCCGGCTCAAGTTAGATGAACGATGAACTGCACTTGTCTATCCGATGATAACGAGGATGACGGTAAAGAGCAAGGTTGCCGACGAATAGATAAGGCCTTGTTTTGACGGTCATAGTTTTCGTCGTATGTTCTCCGTTACCTCAAACCGCATTGATAATCTCTCCCGCCATCTCCTCAATGGCCAGCACCTTGTCCGCAATGCCTGCGTCCACCACAGCACGCGGCATGCCGTAAACCACGCAGGTTTCTTCGTTCTGAGCAAAGATCCTGCCGCCGGTCTGCTTGAGTGCGGTGAGACCTTTGACGCCGTCGTTGCCCATGCCGGTCAGGATAACTCCCAGCGCCCTCCCGGGGAAACACTCGGCAATGGACTGCATAAGATAATCGACGGAAGGCCGGTAGATAAATTCCTCGCGGTTTTCCGAAATGTTCACCACCGTCTCGAGTCCTCGCGGCCGAGACATGCGCATATGGCCGCGACCAGGCGCAACAAGCACAACGCCGGGCTTGATCGGTTCTCCTTCTTCGGCTTCCTTCACCGCGATTTGGGAGAGTTGGTTCAAGCGCTCGGCAAAGGGCTTGGTAAAGTTCGGCGGCATGTGCTGCGCGATCACGATGGGTACCGGAAAGTCCTTGGGCAGGCAAGGGATGATCGCCTGGATCGCGCGTGGCCCTCCCGTGGAAGTGCCGATGGCCACTACGTTGACCCTCCGCGCGCCGGTAGAAAGGGCCGACAACACTCTCGGCTTGCCGGCAGGACGACTGGCGGCCGCGCTCCGTCTCGCCCTTCTTGCCATGCCGCTTTTCGCTATCTGTTTTACCTTGTCGATCAGCAGGGCTTTGATTTTCACGATGTTGATAGAAAGTTCGGACAGATTCTTGGGAATGAAATCAACGGCCCCATGGTCCAGCGCATCGAGAGTGACATGGGCCCCCTCCGTGGTGAGCGAACTCACCATGACCACCGGTACCGGCGTCTTGTCCATGATGAGCCGGAGCGCCTCAAGCCCGTCCATGCGCGGCATTTCCACGTCCATGGTAACGATATCCGGCTTGAGTAACGCCGTTTTTTCAACCGCTTCCACACCATCCCGCGCCGTTCCGATCACCTTGATCTCAGGGTCCGATCCGAGCATGGTGGTGAGCGCGTTCCGCATGAACGCCGAATCATCTACGATGAGTACGTTAACGGTCATGAATATGCCTCATGATGTTAGATTCCCATTCAACCTTCATCCGAGCGAGCCATTCGACGATGCGGGTTGTCAGGGCTTCCATTTCCGCATATAGGTGCCATGTCTAGCTTTTATCGCCTACCTTGCAGGCAGCGATAGCGTTCCTTGCCCTGGCATGGATACGCGCATGGGGTATTACTATTGCCCGGTAACTTGCAAATCCGCCACACAGGCCTTCAACTGGCGTTTTCTCTCTCTTCACCAGGCAGAGTAAGTCCGCTATAAGAATCGGATTGTCTTTTATGCGATTCCCTTACCATTAAGGTAAGGGCCGTATTTTTTATCAGTGTTCTGAATATGGTTCGATAGCCAATCTTTTAGAAAATTCATGACTTGGACAGTTACGAGCATCCTGCCTTCCTGAAACTTGTTCTGAAGGTCCATGACTTGCTTCGTCAGATCATCATGCAGCGACTTGTGGCTTACGTATCCTGGATACTCGTGCTTCCGCATGAGCTGCTCTTCAGCTGCGAAATGTGTTTTCGTATAGTCGACTAGTCTAACGAGAATCGGCCCCATGACTTCCTTGCCTTTACCCGAGCCCATGGCCGAATGCAGATCATTGACCATGCTGATGAGTTTTTTATGTTCCTCATCGAATTCCTTTATGTTAACACTGAGATCGTTACTCCACGTAATGAGCGCCATATAGTTTCTCCTTTCAGATAAGACAAGTTTTTCAAATTCGGATTAGCTTCACAAAGAATCAACATTTTTTTAAAACACGCCTTTGTCGCTGAAAAACTACGCGCATTGTTATCCATGGGCGTAATGTGTTTCGACAGCCAGTGTTTTAAAAGTTCATAATCTCTACAGTCGTTACCTTCCTGTTCTGGTGTTTTGCAATGTATTCAATGACCTGCTAACTCAATATGTCATGTGCCAGGTTCTTGCTGGCGGGATAGCTGTTGAGCTGGGTCAGCTTTTCCTCGTCGGATAAGTGGATCTTGGTATCATTGCTACGCCTATTAAGGATCGATCCTACTGCTTCCTTGCCCTTACCGGACTGCGTGGCCTCATGCACTACATTGATTAAAGCGAACAGCTTCTGGTGCTGTGAATCAAGATCTTTTGCGTTAACGCTGAACTCAGTTGTTCAGGTTATCGGCGATTTGTAATCCTCCCTTCTGTCTAACGTTTGTGCGCCAGCTTTGCCCTCGCTCAGAACCCGAGGTTTTTTAAGAGTTCGTCAACGTCCTTCTGAGAAACTTTTTCGATAGCTGCTACCGGCTCTCTTAACCCCTCAAGTTTAACTCCGAAGGACGTGACCAGACGAACGAGTTCGTGTTCAATATCATGAACGAGCGTGATGACCTTCTTGATCGTCTGGCCAGTCAGGTCCTGGAACGACTGAGTCGTCAGGATTTTAGTCAGGTCGTCTTCGAGGCCATTCTTGAACTCCTTCAAAAAAGCGATCGTTTCCGGCGGCCCCTGGGCTTTCCGGATGTGCGTGGCAAGATCATCCATGGACAGAATATATTTTTCTACGACGTTCATGGTTCGGTTGGCGGCTTCCTCGGTTTTGTCGATCACGAACTGGAGCTTGTCAACGGCATTCGGGATCTCCGCCTGGGTTAGATTCTTTAAACGGGGGTCAACGGCCTCTTTAAAGCCTCGGATGGCGTCATGCAGTTTCCGTGTGATTTTGCCGACTTCCTTGAAAAGGTCTCCCTGGCCGAGCTTAACGATCTTCTGGATTGCCGCATCAGCCCTCTCGCAATCATGCTCCGAGACAGCTGTCATGAAGTTCATGATATCATCAAGGATTTCCTGGCGTGGATCGTCGGGGCCTATGTCTTTCGTCTTCTCAAAGTATGTTTTTGCGTCCCGGAGCTCCGTAATGCGGACCTCGCCAGCCATGGTCTGTATAGCTCGGGTCACGTGAATATTACCGTTCTCTCCCTCAGCGGTTACTTCCGCTGCCATGTCCTCGAGGAGACTCATATCCTCGAGAGGGATCAATTTCTTTATGTCCAGCAGGATGATGAGCCTGCGGTCGAGCTTTGCGATGCCTTCGACCTGGTCCCCATGTCCTTGGGGAAGGTTTTCCGGCGCCTCGATCGCCCCTTCATCGATGCTTATGACACCCGTAATCCCATCTACCAATAGACCGCAAGTTATCCTGCCACTCGCTATTACGATGACCTTGGTCCCGCCGGCTTGTGTTGCCGGTACCTTGATCAATTTTTTCAGGTTCACGACGGGGATGACGCTCCCACGGAGATTTGTAATGCCGTTCAGATAGGGGGGCGACTGCGGTATTCTGGTTATCTCCGGCAGATTGATGATCTCACGAACTCTCGTAATCGGTATGCCGAACTCCCCGGTGTGCAGCTTGAACCCAATGTACTGTTGCACGATGGCCTCCTTATGAAACCTGGGCAAGGTTGTACGCGTTTTTTGAGATGGCGGCGAGATCAAGGATGAAAACCACCCTGCCGTCGCCTGTTATGGTCGCTCCCAGTATGAACGACGACCCCGTATTGATCCCTGATACTGTCTTGATCACAACTTCTTCCTGGCCCAAGAGTTCGTCGACACCAATGCAGAACCGCTTGTCTCCGATAGCCACAACGACGGCGTATTTGCAGCAGGTCTTGGCTTCCCGAACGTCGCCGATTGCACTCGACAGGGTGAAAAGCGGATACACTTTGTCCCTGATGATGAGCGCTTCAGTCCCTCCCATATCGGAAACGTCGCCCTCGGCCACGATAAGCGTTTCTTCAACGGGCGCAAGGGGTATCGCGTAGCGCGCATTGCCGGAACGCACCATGATGGTCTGTATGATGGCAAGGGTAAGGGGAATATGGATCGTGAACGTGCTCCCTTTCTCTTTCTGCGTCTCAATCTCAACTGTGCCGTTCAGCTTTGAGATGTTCGTCTTGACCACGTCCATGCCAACCCCCCTGCCCGAGAGCTCGGTGGCCACCTCGGCGGTGGAGAAGCCGGGAAGGAAGATGAGGTTGATGGCGTTCTCGTCATTCATCCGGACGGCTTCGTCCTCGGTGATGAGCTTTTTCTGGAGCGCCTTTGCCTTGACTTTTTCGATGTCGATTCCCCGGCCATCGTCAGAGACCTCGATGACGATCTGGTTCCCACGCTGCGATGCGCTGATGGAGATCGCGCCTTTCTCCGATTTTCCCATCGCAATGCGGTCCTTCGGCCGTTCGAGCCCGTGGTCGATGGCATTCCGGATGATGTGCACCATGGGATCGCCGATCTGTTCGATCACGGATTTGTCGACCTCGGTGTCCTCACCGGCCACCTTCAGGTCGACGTATTTTCCAAGCGGGCCGGCAAGGTCGCGCACCAGGCGGGGGAATTTGCTGAAGACTTTCGCAATGGGCTGCATGCGCATTTTCATGACACCGAGCTGCATGTCGGAAGTGATGAGATCGAGGAAGGAAACGGCCTCGAGCAGGCTTTGTACGTCGTGGTCGTCGCTGTACTGGTGCTCAAGCCGGTTCACAATATTCAGCAGCCTGTTCCGGACGAGAACGACCTCTCCGGTCAGGTCCATGACCTTGTCGATCTTGTTCACGTCGACACGGAGCGTCTGGAGCGACTCCTGCCTCGCCGAGGTCTCGCTCTGCGGGCCGCTCTCCACGGTCGCAGCATCATGTACTCCTGGTATTACTGGGCCAGGCATCGCGGCTGCAGCAGCTTTCTGTGGCTCTATCGGAAGTGAAGTCGGCTCAACCGACGCGGCAGGAGCTGCTGGCACCGCAGAGGGGGCAGCGCCGGAAGCCGCGAGGGCCTCTTCGAGCACATGGTTGAGCTCCTGCACCAGGGGCGCCGTATTTTCCTGAACGCCGTCCTTGTCTTTGACGTGCTTGAGCAGGAGCCTCAGCATATCGACGCTCTTCAGGACCACGTCCATCAGCTGTCGGGAGACCGTGATGTCGCCGTCCCGAAGTTTCTTCATGATGTTCTCAGCGCTGTGCGATACATCCACCATGGAGTGGAAACCGAGGAACCCGGCGGCGCCCTTAATCGTATGAACGCTCCGGAATAGCCGGTTCAGGATCTCCTTGTCGTCACCATTCGCCTCCAGTTCGATGAAGAGGGGGTCGATTTTGTCGAGAGTCTCTTCCGATTCAGTAACAAATTCAGCAATGATTTCTTCCATCTCATCAGACACGTTGCACCTCGTTTGTACTCTTGCACGATCGCAAGAAAACGGCCTGCCGTCCGTTGTTATTATTTTTTCTCCAGCTTTTCGAAGATCCTGTCCATTTTTTCCTTGAATACTTCCGCTGTAAAGGGCTTGACGATGTAGTTATTGACGCCGGCCTGGATCGCCGTGATGACCTTTTCCTTTTCCGCCTCGGCAGTCACCATCAGGAAGGGAAGCTCCTTGAGATTCGGCTCCGCACGTGACGCTTTGAAAAAGTCGAGACCGTCCATGTTTGGCATGTTCCAGTCGGTCACAACAAAACTGTAGTTGCCGTTTTTTAACTTTGCGAGCGCCTGGGCGCCGTCCTCGGCCTCGTCGATATTCTCGAAGCCGAGCTGCTTCAGGACGTTTTTAACGATTCGCCGCATGGTCGAAAAATCATCGACCACCAGAATCTTCATTTTGTAGTCAGGCATGTGAACCTCCTCCTTGCGCGAACATGTTCTTCAATATATGTCGGATATGCTGGATTACCACTTCGGCAGTCACCGGCTTGACCAGGTACCCGTTGACGCCGACGGCGAGTGCACGTTCACGTTCCTCGGGGTCCCCCTCGGTTGTTACCATCAAAATGGGCAGCTCGGCGCGTGCCGGGTCTGAACGCACACTCTTGACAAACTCAATGCCGTCCATGTAGGGCATGTTGAGATCGCTGATGATCATATTGGGAGTCTCCATGCCGAGTTTTTCGAGGCCGTCGATGCCATTTTCCGCGTAGGAGACCTCGTATCCCCTGGACCTCAAAAACAGTCCGAGCAGCTTTCGCGTTGTTGGATCATCATCTACGATCAGTATTTTCATATCACACCCTCTGATAGGCAATGATTTTGTTGAATATGACCGGTTTAAACGCCCTCGTAACGCTATGGAGGCTTTCCGACGCGCCAATAAAGAGGAAACCGCCTGGCCGCAGCCTGTCATACAGCAGTGACACCGCCTTTTGTTTTGCGTTATCGTCGAAATAGATCAACACATTCCGGCAAAAGATGACGTCCATGGCCTGAAGGGTTCGCATATTGCCGGGGTCAATGAGATTGATGTTCATGAACCTGACCAGGCCTTTGACTGATGCATCAAGCTCGTGGGTCCAGCCGTTTGTGTGAAAATATTTTTTTAAGAACGGCTCCGCCACGTTTCTCATGGAGTAGGAACCGTACACGGCCTTTTTTGCCGACTCTAGCACTTCGCTGCTGATGTCGGAACCGACGATGTCGATACGGGTGCAGCACTTTTTTTCCAGCAGCATTATAGCCAGCGTATACGCCTCTTCGCCTGTGGAGCAGGCGGCAGACCAGATTTTGATGTCCCTGGACTTCTTCTGTTCCATCACTTGAGGGATTACGGTGTCGACGAAGACCGCCAACTGCTGCGGTTCCCGAAAAAAATAGGTCTCATTCGTCGTAATAGCGTCATACAGCTTCGAAAGTTCGTCGCCGTTGCTGCTGTATTTCAGGAGAGAGAGATAGTCCTCGTAGGTGCTCAGGTTTTTCTGATGAAGACGCGTGGTAAGTTTTTTTTCAATGAGATACTTTTTTGAATCGGGAATATAAATTCCGCATTTCTCATGAATGAAATCCCTCAATTGTTTGAAGACGACATCCGGCAACACCTGGTTTAGCATAAACGCTCCATTGCGCGCGCTACGCGTTGACGGACAGCTTCATCGCGGTGGTCCCGGAGAACACCCAGCGTGGCCGGGTCTGCACTGCCTAGCCGGACCAAGACATCAATTGCCGAGAGAACCACGGGGACCTCCTTGTCGGAGAGCATCGGAAGAACGGCCGTGAACGCAGCGGGATCCTGCGAGTCCCCCAGCGTCTTGACCGCATAGAGCCTTACCCACATATCTCTGTCATCGAGCGCCCGTTTGACGTCATCGACAGAGCAGTGCTGCGCACCCAGTGCCAGAACGGCAGTCTTCCTCATTTCGACGTCCCCTTCTGCAAGCGCTTCGGACAACCGCTTGTGGGCACGTTCGTCCCGGAGCCGGCCGAGACCAGTGAGCGCGGCAAGACGGATGCCGAGTTCGCGGTCGCGGGAGAGGGTAAGGAGGACATCGAGATTCCCGGTGTATCGTCCGATTGTCTCTTTTACCATGGGGGAGAGGGCGTCCAAAAAGGAGAAGAGCCGATCCGCATCGATCATCAGGAGAGCTTTGACCGTTTCTTCGAGTACGTCCCGGTAATTTTCGAGATCGAGGTGGCGGAAGAGGCGGTCAAAAGACGCTTGGTCACCGATCCTGCCGAGAGCGGAAAGGGCCACGCTGCGGACATGGCCATCTCGATCATCGATGCAGTTTCTGAGTGCCTGGAGCGCCTCCTCTCCCGGCATTTCGGCGATTGCGAGAGCGGCGGAGCGGCGCACCTCGCGCAGGTCTCCGCCCATAATCCGCAGCAACGGAGGAACCGCTTCCGGGCACCGGAGATCGGCGATGACCTCAATGGCTAATGTCTTTGCACGGAACCGTACCGCGGGATCGTCAAGGACTGCAATTAACGGGGGAGCACAACCGAACCGGATGAGCGCCTGCTTCACTGCGGAGAGAAGATCTTCGCTCTCAGGGGCCGAGGGGTCAAGAGATCCGGCGCTGTCCAGAATGACTGGTATCGCCTGCTCGTATCTTAGGTCGGCAAGTCCCTTGAGCGCGAGGAGACGGTCGTCCCACGCTCCCTTGACGTACAGATCTACCAGCAGGTCGGCGATCTCGGCCATGGCCGGAGTCATGCCGATCTGGACCAGGCTCTTGACGATTGCCGGTTTTTCAATATCGTTTGATTTCGCGAGGAGGCTGATCAGAGAATCGATCGCCCGCTTCGAGCCCATCTTGCCAAGCGTTTCGATCGCCGCGTACCGCACCGCTTCCGAGGGAGTTTGCAGGAGGGACAGTACCGGCTCTACACATGCGTCGTCGTTGATATCGGCGATGGATTCAAGGGCGGAAAAACAGACCCATTCACTATCCCCGAGAGCGCCGATCAAGGCCTGCAGGCCGTCGCGGTATCTGAGCGTTCCCATCGCTTTGGCAGCGGAAGCCCTCACATTCTGGTTCGGGTCCGTCTCGAGCAAGCGCGTGATCTCTTCCGGATATTCGCAGGAGCCGATGTCCGAAATAAGGTCCACCGCGAAGGTTCTGATGTCGTCATCCCTGTCAGCGAGCAAAGAGCGCAGGAGTGGAACCGCCGTTTTGCCGATCTGGCTCAGAATAATGCGCGCGGTATTCCTGAGAAAAGGGCTTTCCCGCAGGAGCGGCAGCGTCATGTATGCCGTCACTTCACCGCCGATGGCAATGAGAGCGCGCATGGCCGCGTCCTGCACTCCGGGGTTCTCGTCGCGGAGAGATCGGATGAGCGGGTAGATAGCTCGTTCATCCGCTGTTGCCAGCGTTTCCGCGGCAATGCGCCGTGCTGATGGATCGGGGGCTCCAAGGTCCCGGATTACTTTAGAAAGTTCATCGGTTGGTTTCATTCGTAGACCTCTGTACCGCTCTTATCGTCACCAAACAAATATTTCTTTAACCCGCGCGGGCCTGAAGAGGATCAGGAGGGGCGTCAGGAACTAAGGGGACTATCGGGGGACCGGGAGATTGATTTCGGCCTTCAACCTGATGAGCGCCTGATTGTGGAGCTGGCACACCCGTCCCTCGGTTATATGCAGGACTTTGCCGATTTCCTTCATGGTCATTTCTTCCCAATAGTACAATGACAGAATGAGCTTCTCTTTTTCCGGCAGGCGTTCAATGAGATGGGCAAGGGCCTCTTTCGAGTTGCTTTCTTCGAGAAGTTCGAGCGGGTTCTTCGCGTCCGGGTCGGGGATGCATTCCATCACGTCCATGTCACTCTCTTCATGTGTCTTGTCCCGGAAATCCTCGAAGCTGAACACCACCGCATTGCTGGCGTTCTGGACCGTCTGGTAGTACTCCTCGGTGGTGATCTCAAGCCGTGCTGCGATCTCTTCCTCATAGGGCATGCGGCCGAGGTCCTGCTCCAGTTCGCGGTGCGCCTTTCTGATCTGGCCAATCTTGGTCTTGAGAGACCGTGGCACCCAGTCGTGGGATCGCAGTTCGTCGAGCATGGCGCCCTTGATCCGATATTCTACAAAAGTATTGAGCTTTACACGTCCTGCAGTATAGCGTTGGAGCGCGTCCAAAAGACCCACAATCCCGACGCTGATGAGGTCGTTCACCGCCAGCTGGGGAGGCAGGCGGTGGGCCAGCCGATAGGCCGTATATTTAATAAATGGGAGGGAATCCTTAATGATCTTCTCCTTCTCCGCTTCGGTCATTTCAGCTTTGTACTCTGTCATCTTCGTACCCTCTCAATCTCGATTGTTTTGCATCGCTCCCTGTCGCACCTGTTCCTAGGCTCGATCGGCAGAGGCCGAAAGCAGATTTCCGATGAAAAACTGCAGCGATCCTTTGATCTTCTGCGGCCGGTCGTTCAACTTTGACGCTATCTCATGAATGCACTTTGAAATGAACTTCTTGGGGAACAGGTCTATGAATGCGGTCTGTGAGCGGACCGCCTTCCTCACGTCCTCGTCATAAGGGAGGTAGCCCAGATAGTCGAGAGAAATATTCAAAAAACGGTCCGCAGCTTGCGTGAGTCTCTGAAACACAACGTTTGCTTCCTCTTCATTCTTCGCGGCGTTCACCAGCACGTGAAACTTGTTTTCCTGATACTCCACGTAGAGGACTTTGATCAGGTGATAGGCGTCAACCCACGCGGTGGGCTCTGGCGTTGTCACGATGATAAGGTCCTGCGCAGCGGAACAGAAGAAGGTCACATTCTCCGAGATGCCCGCAGAATTGTCGATGAGCATGATGTCGACATCGCCATCGTAGGAATCGAAGGCGTCGAGGAGTTTGAGCCGCTGGAACTCGTCAAGACGGGTAAGATCCTGGATGCCTTCTCCGGCGGGCAGGATTTTGATGCCCTGAGGGCCGTCAATAAGGATGTCCTTGAGCGTGATCGATCCGTCGAGCAGGTGGCTGATATTGTAATTTGCATGCTTATTCAGCAGAATATTGATGTTGGAGAGTCCGAGGTCGGCGTCCACGATAACGACTTTTTTCCCGAGCTTGCTCAAGGCAATGCCGAGACTGGCCGCGATGTTGGTTTTGCCCACGCCGCCCTTGCCGCTTGCGATCGCAATGGTCTTTACGCATTTTTTGTTTCCCAATGGTTCTGTTAGCATGCATTACACTCCTTGTTCACGATGAGGCCTGCCAGCCTGTTGACCGTAGCGGATTCGATGTCACCAGGAACACGCTGGCCCGTCGTGAGATAGGCAACCGGCTTCTGATAGGTAACGAGAATGTTGTACAGGGGGCCGAAGCGAACGGCTTCGTCCACTTTTGTAAACGTGAGGTAGTCGATCGGGAGTCTCCGGTACGAGCGGTATGCCTCGATCATTGATTCATCGTCGATGTTCGCGCCCATGAGGAGATGGAGCTCCAGGGGTACGTCGGTTTTGCAGAGATCAGCCATGCTCTCGATGTAGGCTTCGTCCCGGGGATTTCTCCCTGTTGTGTCGATGTAAACGATATCTCTGTTTGCGGCGTACTTGGCGAGGTTGCTCCTGAATTCCTCGCCGGTATGAGCGGTTATGAGGGGGATGCCGAGGATCCGCGAATAGATCCGCACTTGTTCCACGGCACCTATCCGGAACGTGTCGAGATTAATTATGGCGGCTTTTTTCCCCGCCTTGACGGCCTGGGCTGCAAGCTTGGCCAGCGTCGTGGTTTTGCCCACACCCGTGGGGCCCATCAGCATGACAGCCTTGCGAGAGCCGGTCTGGCGTTTGATCTTAATATCAGCCGAGATCATGAGCGGGATCTCATCGATGTTCGTCGTCCTGTCGCAGAGGCGAAGGGCATACTCCTCGCGGATCGACCGTTCCCGAAGAAACGTCATCATGGCCCGCTTTTTTGACGGCAGGGACACTTCGTAGCCGTTGTTCTTCATGGATTCGATCATAAGCCGGAGACTGTTGATCTCGCTCTTGAGGTCGCTGGCTGCATAATCGAGCGCAGGCGAAGTGCCGTAAGGAGTAACCCGTTCCGCACAGAGCCGAACAGCTGGATCCGTGTTTTTCGTTGACTGCTCAGAGATTTGCTTCTGCGGTTCACGATGAACGGTAACCTCCGAACTTTTAACTCCGCGGCCGGCGGTATCGTAATCCACGGCCGCGGTTACTTCTACGTGGGGCCGCAAACCATGCTTTTCTTCCGTTGATAAAATTATCGCGTCTTGGCTCAGTTCCTTCTTGACCAGGGTGAGGGCTTCGGAAAATGTTTTGGCGGTAAATTTTTTAATCTTCATATTTCAACACTCCGGTGGTATAGAGTCGCGCGCTCGGCGCAAGCTCGGCATTCGACAGAACGACCAGCGGAGAACGGAACCGCTCGGTGATCTTCTTGAGGAACCGCCGTGCCTGAGTGGAGCAAAGGATGATCGGCTGCAGGCCCCGATTGCGCTCATTCGCGATGGCTTTTTCCAACGACTTCATGAGCTTTGCTACAACTTCGGGGTTGATGGCTCCGCCTGACTCCGTAGCCTGTGCCAGGGCCCGTTCAAAACGCGGATCGAGTGTCATCGCATGGATGCCGCCATCCGACGCGATGTACTGCTTCGTGATAAATCGCGAGAGCGACTGGCGAACGGCTTCTGTCAGGAGGTCGGTGTCTTTGGTCACCAGTGCATGGTCGATGAGCGTCTCGAGAATCGTGATCAGGTCATTGATCGGAACGCGCTCCTTGAGAAGATTCTGGAGTACTCTTTGGAGGCCGCCGAGAGTAAGGTTCGCCGGTATGAGTTCATCCACCAGCTTGGGATAATTCTTCGACACCCTGTCGAGCAGGTTCTGTACCTCGGTCCTCGTGATGAGCTCCCAGGCGTGCGTCTTGATAAGTTCTGTGAGGTGCGTGACGATAGCCGTGGCCGGATCAACGACCATATATCCTCTGGCTCGCGCCTGTTCAACGTCACGATCGCTGATCCAATATGCGGGCAGACCGAACGCCGGCTCCTTCGTGGGAATGCCCTCGATCTTCTGGGCGTTCGCGGCAGTCACAGCCAGGTGATACCCCATCATGACTTCGCTGCGAGCCACTTCGATGCCGCGGATGAGGAGCATGTACTCATGGGGCCGGAGCTGCAAGTTGTCCTTTATATGGAACGACGGCACGACGAACCCCAGATCGGAAGCCAGCTGTCTGCGCAGGGCCTTGACTTTGTTCAGGAGATCCGCCTTGCCGCCCTCGACGAGCGGGATGAGACCGTAGCCGATTTCAAAGGTGAGAGGTTCGAGCTCCATAAACGTTTCAATAGGAGCTTCCTGATGGGGGGCTTCCACCTTTTGCAGCTCTGCAGCCGCTCTTTCTTTCACCACGCCCTGCCCGAGGGCATACGCGAGGCCCCCCGATGCTGCTGAGAGAAGGAAAAAAGGAATATGTGGCAGACCGGGGACCATTCCAAGCACGGCCATGATGCCCGCGGTGGTGAGCAGCACCTTTGGGTTGACGAAGAGCTGTTTAGAGATGTCCTTGCCCATATCCGTATCGGAACCGGCGCGGCTCACGACCATGCCGGCAGCCGTCGAGATGAGGAGCGCCGGGATCTGGGCAACGAGGCCGTCCCCAATGGTCAACACAGTATAGGTTTTTAGCGCTTCTATGAAGGGCATGCCCTGTTGGAGCGTTCCGATGGCGAATCCGCCGATGATGTTGATGCCGGTAATGATTAAGCCGGCGATGGCGTCGCCGCGCACGAACTTGCTCGCGCCGTCCATGGCGCCATAGAAATCCGCCTCCTGTGCGACCTGAGACCGGCGCCGCCGGGCCTCTTTTTCATTGATGATGCCGGCGTTCAAGTCGGCATCGATGGCCATCTGTTTGCCCGGCATGGCATCAAGGACGAAGCGGGCCGCGACCTCTGCGATCCTGCCTGAACCTTTGGTGATGACCACGAAATTGATGACCACCAAGATCAAGAAGATGATGAAGCCGACAGCGTAATTGCCGCCTACGACAAAATTGCCGAAGGACTTGATCACCTGGCCTGCAGCGTCGATGCCCTCATTTCCCCGGAGCAGGATCAGTCGGGTAGACGCAATGTTGAGAGACAGGCGATAGAGAGTCGTCATGAGCAGGATCGTCGGAAATACCGACAGGTCCAGGGGCTTCCGTATGTAGATCGCAGACACCAGGATCACGATGGCAAGCGATATGGAGAAAGACAGCAGAACGTCCAGAATGAAGGGCGGTATGGGCAGGACCATGACGCCCACGACGGAAACCACAGCCACGGCGACAATGACGTCTCCCCGTGCCTGTATCTGTTCTAAAACGGTCATCAGGCCACTCCTTTCAGTTTGTAGATGTAAGCCAGAATCCTGGCTACCGCTCGGTACAGCTCTTCAGGTATGAACGAGTCGAGTTTGACCTTGAAGAGTGCCCGGGCCAGGGGTTTGTCTTCCATGATCGGAACGCGGTGCTTGCGCGCGATCTCCCGGATTCTTTCAGCAATATATCCTTTGCCCTTTGCAATGACTTTGGGCGCAGAGCCATGATCTTTCTTATAGAGCAGCGCCACGGCAATGTGGGTCGGGTTCGTGATCACCACCGTTGCTTTGGGCACGGCCTCCATCATCCTCCGACGCGCCATATCTCTCTGCATGCTTTTGACCTTTGCCTTAATGAGCGGGTCGCCTTCGGATTCACGCGACTCCTCCCTGATCTCTTCCTTGCTCATTCTGAGAGAGCGCTCGAACTTCCACCGTTCGTACAAATAATCGATCAGAGCCAGGATGAAGTAGGTGGTGAACGCATAGACCACAGTTTTTCCGATGAGACCGAAGGCAACGGACTGGATATCGTGCAGCTCCATGGCTGAGGTCATGGGTAAAATGCCAAGGGCCCTCTTAGCCATGATGTAGAACAATACAATACCCAGAATAAATTTGAAGATGCTTTTGAAAACGCCTGGCAGAGCGCTGATCGAAAAGAGATTCTTTAATCCTTCAAGCGGGTTGAGTTTCGTCAATTCCATGGAAAGTGGCTTGAAGACGATGCCTCCCTGCATCACATTAGAAAAAATTGCAAACACTACAGCGGCAGAAAAAACAGGTACGAGGATCATCACCATGTCCACGGATGCCGCCCGCATGACGGTAAGCGAGTCCCTCCCGTAGCGGAGGCCAAGGAGTCTGCCGGTGAGCGCAGTCAAGTTATTCATGAACGACGTCCCTGAAAAGTAAAACACGAAAAGAACGCCTGCCGTGGCGGCCATGGCACCGAGCTCGCGACTTCGAGCGACCTGGCCCTTTTCCTGCGCTTTCTGGCGCCGACGTGGTGTTGCTTGTTCTGTTCTGTCGTTGTTTTCCGCCATGACTACCTTTCAATAACCAGGCATGGAGCGAAGGGCCGGCAACGATTTGGCGCCCTTTGCCCGATCATCCCTTCATGAGGAGCAAGACGCGGCCGATCTCATTGGGGATCCCCTTGAAATACTCGCTCATGACATAGACAAAAACCGGGAAACTCAGGAACATTGTCAGGAAGCCGAGGAACAAGTACAGGGG
>DASPQB010000058.1:0-3011 GCA_035625205.1 Nitrospirota bacterium
GCACAGCCTGGCCGTTATACCCGATGCTCAGATTGTTTAGTGTGATAAGGGCTTCATTCATACGTCTGAGGTCTGGACCACCAGGATGCAGAGCGACCAAACTCTTTCTCGTCTATTTCCTGTCTTGTACGGCCTTCACCATGGTGTGAATGATATAGTCCATCATTTTAATATATGTTTCCGTATTCGGCACCCCCCCAGGCATGATGGGCAGGGTGATCAGGGTTGCACCGGTCTGTTCGGCGATGCGCTTCGGCACCTTTTCAGGAAACTGTGGCTCCCGCACGACAATGGGAACATGCTCGGTTTTCATCGCGGCGATCAATTCTTCAATGTGACGAGGGGTCGGATCGATGCCGGGCCTCAGTTCGACTGTGCCGAAGAAGTCCATGCCAAATCGAGGCGCGAAGTAATTCCATTCCTCGTGGTAGGCTATAAACTTCACACCTTTGAGCAGTCTGGCTTCCTTTTCCCACTCCGCAATCTTAGCGTCGAGCTTGGCGAGGTAGGCATCCCGGTTTCGCGTGAATTCCCTTTGATCCTGAGGAGCGAACTCCACGAGCGCATTATAGATATTCTTGATCGCGGTCTTCGCCAGAACCGGGTCGAGCATGTAGTGAGGATTGCCGTAAGGATGAACGTCGCCAGCATAGTGTTCGGTCGATTTGGGCACGTCATGAGGGATGATGCCCTTCGAACAGTCTATGTATCCAGCCCGGTCCCTCTGAATGCGCGGATTCTTGCTTGCTTCCAGCAATGCGGGCAGGAAGGCATGCTCCATGTCAAGTCCAACCAAGATCAGCAAGTCGGCCCGGTTCATCATTGGCACGAAGCTCGGTTTCATCGGAACCCCATGTGTGTCTTCGACTCCCGTAGCCAAACTGTGAACTTCAACCAGGTCGCCTCCAATGGCGCGCGTAAAGTCCGCCATGTCAGTCAATGTCGTGACGACACGGATCTTGGCCGCGTCAGCTGACATTGCCGCCAAGCATATGATCCCGACAAGCCAGACGATTGACAACAAACGAAATAATTTCGATTTCATATTCGATTCCTCCCCGGAATTATCGTTCCTGCCATCCATGCGCGTGGGACCCGATGATCCACGCCCATTGCAGGTAAATGGCATCGTCGTTCTTTAGGGGCGACACGGCATTGTGGGTAGTGTGCGTATATTGAAGGCGTAGCTGATTCCAGTGGCTTAGTGCCCATGTGATATATGGAGAATATGCGAAGGTCTGGTCATGATTATTCATCGCGTTCTCCACCCAGTCAAACAGGAACCCCACCGTCCACTGCCTGTGGAGCTTGTAAGCGAGATATGAGTACAGGCCAAAGGAGCCAACAGATCGATTAAACACAGGGCCGCCCGCAATCCCGGTAGGATTGACGAGATAAAGGTTGTCGCTGTAAAGGAGTTCCGTGCCCCAGGTAAGGCTCCGGAACTGATTATTACGCAGCGGCCAGTAGCGCACTACCAAATCTCCCCCCACCAGAAGGCGCCTGCGTTCGGTGAAGGTGCTGCCGTCGGGTTGAACGAACACTCCTCCACGGTCCTGTTCGTGCGGATTGTATAGGGTTGAAACGCCCGTTTCGAGTGAGATATCGGGTGTGAGGTCGAAATACGTGGACGCGCGGCCCCAAAAGTTTAACTCGTTGAAGTGACGGAAGTCGCCAACATTATTTGGTGTATCGCCGAACTGATCGCCCACCCCCGCTGTCAGGCTTACATAATGCTGAATTGGTAACAGAAAGTTGAGCTGCACCCCGTCCGTCTTCGATTCACCGCCGACGTATTGATCGAGTACCAGCGGACGGTTCACAAAAGGTAATTCATGATCGTGGATATACGACAACCGGCCGAACTCACCGAAGAACCGTCCAGCCTTGAGCGTCAGGTTCCACGGCAGTGAGGTCGTTTGGATCGCAGCTTCTTCAACCTCTATCTTCGCTTCACCAGTGACCGGGTCGGCGGAGGCGTTAAGCACCACATAACCCTTCGCAAACGGATCGACCGACGCGGCCAAGTTCAGTTCCATCGAACGTTGAAAGAAGTCGAACCCACCGGGCCGGTCACTGCCCGTCTCCTTCGATCCTTGGCTGCGATAGGAGAGGATCGACTCACCCACAAACCCGATGGCAGGGTTGAAGACGCTCAGAATGTTCTTTTTCTGCGCCTCAACCACCTGAGCCACCTCCTCCTTCAACTGCTGTACCTGCTGCTCCACCTGGTCAGGGGTTGACTTTTTCTCCGTTTCCTGTGCCGCAAGAGCCGGGGGCTCCTTGGCTTGGGCTACTGGCGGTTGTTCCGGAGGTTTTCCCTGCTTCATCTCAGCTTTTAACTCTTCTATGATCTTCTGTTGTTCCTTGATCGTCTGTTCCTGTTTTTTAAGGGCCTCCTCCAGGATCTTAATCCGCTCCTCCAGGGTCTGGGCAAATCCACTGGAATAAAAGATAAAGAAAAGAATGATCGAAATAAGAATCGTTTTCATTTTGATCCCTCCATGTATACGATACCTCGATTTAAGAGAGAATTACTCCCCTGTCATGCAAACATCTGCAACAAAAAATGAGGGGGATTACATGCTCCCGTACACGTTGAGGAATTAGATTCTGGTCTTATCCCTTATGCAGGAGGCGATCGGTTGGAAAGGATGTTTCTATCGGTAGAGAAAAAGATATCCTGCTCTTGTACCAATAAAGAAAGTGTCTCACAGATTGGCGCGGGGAGTTGGAAGCTGTCTTGAAGAATAAACTGCGAACGATGGAGGCTTAGCAGACATAAATAGCAGTCGGGATCGGTAGCAAAGTGATCGTGTTGATGAAAACTTGGGGCGATCACGAGAAACAAAAAAGATAGAATGAGGCACCTGACTAACCATCGATGCTCCATAAATTCACTATACTCAGTACATCACGGATTTTCAACATTTTTTTTCATTTCTTTCAGCTATGCGTGCCTTTTTTGTTGAAAACCTATTTTCTCCGGTATATATTTTCCCGTGGAGGAG
>DASPQB010000059.1:0-6103 GCA_035625205.1 Nitrospirota bacterium
AAACTCGCGGAGCCGACGGTCTTCCTGTCCAATTCGTCAAGCACCGTGTTCACCAGCATCGTCACGAGGTTGATGACGCCCTGGTACCCGATAATCGCCTGGCGGTGAAGGTGGTGGCGGTCGAACAGCGGG
This sequence comes from Nitrospirota bacterium, assembly GCA_035625205.1. Lineage (GTDB taxonomy): Bacteria > Nitrospirota > UBA9217 > UBA9217 > UBA9217 > JAJYKN01. The sequence continues at coordinate 133 of DASPQB010000059.1, forward strand.
AACCCGATGCGGACGAGCGGAGTTCCCGTATCCTGCGTCAGGAACTTCGCGTACGAATTGCCAACCAGCAGGTCAACAGGGTCGGTAAACAGCAGTGAGCGCAGGTGCCACATGTCCTTTCCCGCATACACCGTGCCCTTCGCGCCGAAGGGGCTCGAGGCAAGCAGCTCTGCCGCCTCAACCTCGAAGTTCTTGTCTCCGTTTGTGCAGACCATATGCACCGGCTCGCCGCCCATTTCCATGATGAGGCTCATCATGCCGAGCAGGATATCCGGGTCGCCGACCAGCGCAAATCGCTTGCCGTGGATATACGGGTGGGAATCCACCATGGCATCGACCGCACGGCCTCGTTCCGCTTCAACCTCCGCCGGAACCGGCTTGCCGGTCAGCTTGGAGAGCTCCTCGAAAAATTCATCGGTATTCCTGATTCCGATCGGTGTCAGGGCAAGCGTTCTCTGGCCCCAGTCCTTCTCGCTTTGCTCAAGCGTCTTGACAGTCGAGTACTTCTGCAGCGCTACGGTCGCCGTGGCGTTCACGGCGTCCATAGCATCGACAAGAGGAGTTCCGCCGGGATAGAGATTGTATTCGCCCGTGTTTGGCGAATCGAAGGTGTCGCTCACGTCCGCGAGCACTGTGCAGGAGACGCCCATTATGGCCATGAGCCGCTTGATCTCGCGGTAGTTGCCAGTATAGGTATCGAACCCGGGGATAATGTTCACTTTTCCGCTAGGTTCCCTCTTCCTGCCCGCCGAAAGGGCTTTCAGGATACCTTTCATCATGTTGTCGTAGCCCACGATGTGCGAGCCCACGAAGCTCGGTGTATGGGCAAAGGGTACGGGCAGGTCGGCAGGGATAACGCCCTTCTCCTTCGCGGTTTTTATGTACGCGTTCAGGTCGTCGCCGATCACCTCGGCCATGCACGTCGTCGACACGGAGATCATCTTCGGTTTATACAAGGTATAGGCGTTCTCCAAACCTTCCAGCATGTTGTTCAGCCCGCCGAACACAGCCGCATCCTCGGTCATCGACGTCGAGATGGCGGCGAACGGTTCCTTGAAGTGACGGCTCAGATGGCTGCGGAAGTACGCGACGCAGCCCTGGGCGCCCTGCACGAACGGCATGGAGCCCTCGAATCCAGAAGCGCAGAACACTGCGCCGAGCGGCTGGCACGCCTTCGCGGGGTTGATCTTGATGTTCTCCCGCTTGAAATTGATTTCCTTGTACTCCTCGGTCTTGGTCCACTCGGCCACTTCCCGCACCTTCTCCGCGGGCCAGCGATTCTCGAATTCTTTCTTTCGCTCGAACTGCTCCTGATAGTCCTTCTGCTTGAACAGCTCGCTATGGTCTCTGACTTTCATGGTTTCCTCCGCGCTTGGTTGACGGCGGGCAGACAATCCGCTCCACCTTTCGAACGGTCTGAACCGCCCTGGTTGCTACTTTTTCCTTCGTATCAGGCTCCATGTCGGGCTGTTCACGGTCATGTCCATGTCCCGGGCAAAGATCGGGAACCCGTCGAAGCCATGGTAGGGGCCCGAGTAGTCCCACGAATGCATCTGCCGGAACGGAATGCCCAGTTTGTGGTAGGAATACTTCTCTTTGATGCCGGAGCCGACCATATCGGGCCTCAGCCGCCGCGTGAATTCCTCGAGTTCGTAGAGCGTCGCATCATCCATGATCACGGCCCCCTCCTTCATCTCGGGGTAGGTCCGCTTATAATCGTCGCTGTGGCCGAACTCGTAACCGGAAGCGATCACTTCCATCCCCAGGTCCTCATACGCGCCGATGGTGTGGCGCGGTCGAAGCCCGCCGACATAGAGCAAGACCTTCTTGCCTTCCAGCTTGGGGCGGAAGTGCTCCACCACGCTGTCCATCATCGGCTTATATTTTGCGATGACCTCTTCAGCCTTTTTCTGTATTGTGTCGTCAAACTTGGCCGCAATCTTTCTAATGCTCTCGTAGATCTTGGTCGGTCCGAAGAAATTGAACTCCATCCATGGGATGCCGTAGGTCTCCTCCATGTGCCGGCAGATATAGTTCATGGAGCGGTAGCAGTGGATCAGGTTCAGCTTGGCCTTGGTCGCGATGCCGATCTCGTTGATGGTGGCGTCGCCGGTGTACTGGGCAATAACCCTGAGGCCCATCTCCTCCAGTATCTTTCGCGACGCCCACGCGTCACCGCCGATGTTGTAGTCTCCTATGAGGTTCACATCATAGGGCGTTGATTTTTCGAGCTCGCCCTTACCGAGCACGTAGTCCCTGATCGTATCGTTCGCGATGTGGTGGCCGAGCGACTGGGAAACGCCGCGAAAGCCCTCACATCGTACCGGCACGATCGGGATGCCGATTTCCTTCGACACGCGCTTTGAGACTGCCTCGATGTCGTCGCCAATCAGACCCACGGGGCACTCGGACAGGATGCCGATGCCGCGGCCTAGAGGGAACAGGCCGTGGAGCTCCTTAAGCGCCGCCTCAAGCCCTTTGTCGCCACCGTACACGATGTTCCTTTCCTGGAAATCCGTGGTGATATGCATGGTGCCGAACGTGTCGATGCCGGTCTGTCCGTTGTAATAGTTACGGCGCGACCACCAGGAGTATTGGCCGCAGCCGATCGGTCCGTGGCTGACGGTGATCTGGTCCTTGACCGGCCCCCAGACCACGCCCTTAGCCCCCGCGTACGCGCAGCCCCGCACGGTCATGACTCCGGGCCGTGATTTGATGTTCGACTTCACCTGGCAGGCGCTGCACTGGCCAGACGGGTCGTTGGCCGCAAGATGCTTGGCACGGTCCTTTCTCGATTTCTCGGGGTAAGCCTCAAGGACTTCCGCGATGATTTTCTGTGTGTCTTTGATCTTCCCGCTCACGGGTTTGGCGTCCGTCGATTCCTTCTCTTTCACATCAGTGCTCATGGGGCCTCCTTCTCTGCACGGCTTGCGTTGGTTAAACGATCCACCGAATCAAGCCGGATCTCACGCGACCGCCTCCTCCTTCTCCATGATTCCGTAATCCATGAGAAGCTTCTCCAGTTCGTCCATCGTAATCGGTGTGGGGATCACAAAATTCTTGTTGCCGGCAATCTTCTTGGCAAGTGCCCGGTACTCATCGGCCTGCGGGTGATTCGGGGCGTAATCGATGACGGTTTTTCTCCGGAGCTCCGCTCGCTGCACTTCGTTGTCGCGGGGCACGAAATGGATCATCTGAGTCCCGAGCTTGGCGGCCAGCTCCGAAATGAGCTCAAACTCCTTGTCCGTCTTCCTGCTGTTGCAGATAAGGCCTCCGAGGCGCACGCCGCCGCTCTGGGCATACTTCAGAATGCCCCGGGAAATGTTGTTCGCCGCGTACATTGCCATCATCTCGCCCGACGTCACGATATAGATCTCCTTTGCCTTTCCTTCACGGATGGGCATGGCGAATCCGCCGCACACGACGTCTCCGAGCACATCATAGAACACGAAATCCGTGTCGTCGCCGTAGGCCCCGTTCTCTTCCAAAAAATTTATAGCCGTGATCACGCCACGTCCCGCGCAGCCGACGCCGGGCTCGGGTCCGCCGCTTTCCGCGCACTTGATGTTCTTGAATCCGTGCAGCAGCACTTCGTCAAGCTCGAGGTCTTCGACGGTGCCTTTTTCGCGGGCCATGTCCATGACCGTGTTCTGCGCCTTCCGGTTCAGGATGAGACGCGTCGAATCAGCCTTGGGATCGCAGCCGATGATCATGCACTTATGGCCTGCCTCTGCGAGTGCCGCCACTAGGTTCTGTGTCGTCGTTGATTTTCCGATGCCGCCCTTCCCATAAATCGCTATCTGTCTCATGAGTACTCCTCCTGTGAATTAGTTTTCTTTTTTACGTAGCAATTGCTATGCCAGTAAAAATTGCCAATTTCTCGGGGTTTTTTTTCGAATGTCGGGAAGCAACATGAACAAAATGCATACAGATGAATGGAATCTAGACAGGAACGTAGAAGGGGAGCGACATCATCAGGCACAACTAGTGGGCGACCTCCCTCTGCCGGCCGCTCGCGACCGTTTGAAACGCATTCTTGCTGGAGCAGCGGTGGAAGGTAGCAGGACTACTCCCATCATATGCGTTGTGGCTTAGAGGATGTTGTTGCACTGCGGAGGGAGGTCCGAACTTTTTAATCAGCCGCAAGGTAGAGCATTCCGGCTCTTCCATATTCATCATCGTCTGGGACCTATCGATACCCAGTCGGGCTGCCAAAGGTACTACAATCAGGAGTGGGGTCAGGAATTTCATTTCAGATAACATCCCTCGCAAGAACGGTCGCAATCTCGACCCTCGTCTGATTCTCCACCCAAAGGGGTAGATATGTGGAGCACCTTCGGATTACTAACCTAAGATTCGAAAGCCTTATAACCATGGAAATCAACGATGCGCAATACATGCTGACTTGACGCTCATCATGATATTTGTTACTTTCGAAATGTAATATGATGAGTATCGAGAAATGATAGCTTCAACACCATCAGAAAGACATACCTATAAATTCCATAAGCGCAGACAATAATGTTTTTATCAGAAATTCGCAATCTTTTCGATTGCCGTTTATGCATCTTTGTAGTTGAAGTGATCATAGCCATGTAAGAAGAATATCAATACGCTTGAGTTGAACTAAACCGCTACGCGGTGGCAACATCTACTGCAGTGCCATGGTGCTTACCTTCCGTTCGTTTCTCTTCCAGCCTTAAGTTCTTCGCCTTGCTCCGCACTCATGAATATTATAGAATCTCTTCCCTGTACCACCATCGGCGTCATGCCGATGGAATTACAGTGGAGCGGAAGGAGATGTTATCATGGAAAAGCTGTGGGAACAGATGCAAGGCGACATGGATCTGATCCAAATCGTTCGGAATTATGCCTTTGACAATCCCGCTGTCACACTGACGCTAATATCGGTCAAGATGGGTGGAGATGACCCCAATGGCGATGGCCCACGAGTTGCGGATACCAACCACAAGCAACAAGAGCATACCGACAGCCACCAAAGTTAGTCCGAGTTGGGGGTCGTGGGAGAGCAGGACCCCGCCCAACACAAGGAGCCCGTATGCCGCAAATGGCAAAACCGCATGAGGGATTACGTCATACAGTTCGTAGTAGCTTTTCTTAACGCTTCGCCCAATAAAAAAGAACCCCGAGTAAACTAAGCCTATGACACCCATGAAGCAAATGCATAGAGTGGCCGTGAGCCGAGTGTGGTTCGGGAAGGTTAGAAGAGCGGCAAGGAATAGTACAGAAGCGAAATAAATTACGGTGGGTGTAAGGTAAATGGGAATCTTATCGGCAGCGTCTAGCCTTCGCTCAGAGGCGAGTGTGATTACGACAAACAACAGACCGATCAGGGCCGCGGCTGCTTTCGACGTGAGGTGATAGAAATCCGCCCATCGCTCAATCAACGGCTCAAGTTCATTCATAGGGTTTGTTAAGGGTATAATCCAGAAATCTTTTGAAGACATCCGAATATTGGTTATTTTGTCTTTCAAGAGCGTATTTCTGGCAGTAAACGCTGTTTACTCGTACCTATTTATGAAACCATGACAGAATAGTCTGCCGCGAAAATGCCTCAGATCGACAGCTTTTCCCCCCTCATGCTGAGCGGCAGCACGTGTCGTCTTCTCAATCGCTGCAAGGCTCTTTCCGCGCTGGAGGTCGAGTGCAAGTCCTCCCCTAATCGTTGTTGAACCTATGACCGTAAAACGGCCTGCAATCTATTGTTATATAGGTTAGTAAAAAAATGTCGTCGCTGGTTAATTTTATGAAAAAGCAGACGCAGTATACATCTTCAAAGACGCATAGCGGTCCATATTTCTAAAAGTGTATGATTCAGAAAGGCGTGTTAATATTTTATTATATCATGAAACGCATACTTCGTACAGAAATTCTTACTCTCTGTGGTTGCCAGGCGTGCAGGTTCGTAGTTGAAGGACGCAGTAACTGCTACAGGCAATCCTTGCGAAGT
>DASPQB010000060.1:0-4544 GCA_035625205.1 Nitrospirota bacterium
TATCCTCACACCGCTATCTATGTCTTCTCTCGAACGAAGGGAGAACGGGCTTTCGCAGTGGACCTCGGGGCCGTCTGGTCCGGTGACAGTGAGGAAGAAGCACCTGAGAAATTATGCGCGATCATTGATACGACGCCCGCATGGAAGCCGGCCGTTCATGCCATGAAGAACCTCGAGAAGGGAGGACGGCTCGTGATCAATGCAATTCGGAAGGAGGATCGGGACAAGGATGCGATCTATGCAATCGACTATCCTCGAGACCTTTGGATGGAAAAGGAGATCAAGAGCGTTGCGAACATCACAAGATCTGATGTGGAAAACTTTTTGAAGTTGGCCGCCGAGATTCCAATTAGGCCGGAAATCCAGGAGTATCCTCTTGAGGAGGCTAATACTGCCCTTCTCGAACTGAAAGAGCGAAAGATCCGCGGGGCGAAAGTGTTAAGGATATCCTAAACGGCTGTTCCATCCCAATCTCTTCCGTATTCAAGAAGCGCACGCTGTCCACCATATACTGACAAAAACATTTTCTTCTCAAGGAATTCGAAAATCGAATGCGTGCTCTTCGATAATCAAATAACTGCCATACTTATTTTGTCCAACCCCCAAGAATATCTTTCCCATTGAAGTACAACAACCCCCGGTATTGTAAGACATTTCCTCATTCAAAATACGGCGATTATCGCCTTATAGCTATGTGGCATATACTATGCAATCACCAGTGCAGACGTTCGGAATAGTGCAGCAGACATAAAGGAGATAACTGGATATGGAACATGGATTACTAGAATGCTTGAAAAAGATCACAAAAAGGAGGGTACAGGAGGTCGTCACGATGCCCCATCTGACGTCTGGAAATGGTCATCAAATCGGACTAACGCTGCAAGCGACGAAAAAGTCCAGCAATGCAACTCGTATGCCCCAACCTGTCCATACGCTAAGGTTGAGTACCCCACTCTGTGAGCCAGTTTCTCTTGATGCTTCCGATCAATCCACGATACCGCAGTCTACCGCGTGGTACGGAATCACGGATAGGGGAAGGGTACGAGAGCACAATGAGGACAATTTTGCGATACTGGAACTCGCAGATAAGGTCTTGTTTGTCCTTGCGGACGGCATGGGCGGTCACGATGCCGGTGAAGTGGCAAGCAGGATCGCGACTGAGACGGTATGCAACGTCGTGAAAGAGAATCATGTGACGAGTACAGATTACCCTCGTCTCGTTGAACGTGCTGTTCAGGCGGCCAATATCGAAGTATTGCGGGAGGGAGTGCGCAGGAGGTCTGATTTAGGCACAACGCTCAGTGTGGCACTCGTTGTAAATGACATTGTCTATGCTGCGAATGTGGGTGACAGCAGGATCTACTGGATCGAGAACGGGTCCATCTCACAGATTACCAAAGACCATTCTTTAGTGGCAAAGTTGGTGGAGGCCGGAAAACTAACGAAAGAAGAGGCCAGGAACCACCCTCAATCAAACCTGCTCATTCGCACGGTCGGGAACGATGAAACCATCAAAGCTGACACCTTTCGCGTCTCACTGAAAAAGGGTGGAACGCTGCTGCTCTGTACGGATGGGCTGTGGGGGGATGTTACGGATGATGAGATACACAGGGTCTGCACCCTGGAAGAAAATGCCAGAGCTGCCGGTGACCGGCTGGTGGAGATGGCGAAGGAGCATAGCGGTAAAGACAACATCACGGTCGTGGTGGTGAAAGCCCTGTGAATTGAAGATTGACGCAAGTCAACAGAGAAAAGGAGGAACAATTATCATGAAAAACGAATTGAATGTTCGGTGCATAATGAGCAAGGACGCGTTGCCAGTGACCGGTTCGGAGCAGGCGGTCTATGCGCTCATAGACATTAAGCCGAAAAGCGGAATAATATCAGGTGCCATGGCCGCGAACTTCGCTCTGGTCCTTGACAGAAGCGGTTCCATGGATGGTGAGAAGATGGCGAACATGAAGGAAGCAGTAGGCTACGTGCTTGATCACTTGAGCGACCACGACCTTGTTTCAATCACGATTTTTGACGACCAAGTGGAAACGTTGGCCTCAAACCAGGTTGCTCAGAATCGTGACAGGATCAAAGCAAACGTCGAGTCAGTAATTGCACGCGGCGGAACACAGATATCGGACGGGCTCAGGGCAGGATTAAAAGAAGCAATGAAGGGCTATGCAAGGGAGCGGGTAAACCGGATACTTCTGCTTACCGATGGCCGGACCTGGGACGATGAGGATGCGAGCCTCACACTAGCCGACGAGGCAGGGAAGCAGAGTATCGCGATCACGAGCATCGGCATCGGGGACGACTGGAATGAAAAACTTCTGCTCCAGATCGCAGAGCGGTCTCGCGGAAATTCCCATTGGATACAGAATCCCATATCGATCCTCGATGCGTTCCGGCAGGAGGTGGATGGCATGCAGACCGTAGCTGCAGCGAACCTGAAAGTCACGATTCACATGCATCCCGGCGTTCAGCCCATTAAGATCTACACCACCGTCCCGATGATCGCGGATGTGACGCATAAAGCTGTGAAAAACGGCATCGTGGCCGCAGATCTCGGCACCCTTGATGGCGCGAGGGGGCAGACAATACTGCTCGAGGCACGGGTACCTGCAGAAAAAGCAGGAAGGTTTCGTCTCGGCGAGGTCGAAGTCTCTTACGACATCCCAACAGAGAGCTTCAAGGCGCAGAAGAGCAGGACAGACCTCTTCGTTACGTTCACTGAGGATGCCGCAACAGCAACAAAGGTGAATGCCGAAGTGATGAATCTTGTGGAAAAAGTGAGCGCATTCAAGCTCCAGACCAGGGCGTTGACTGAAGCTGAAGCGGGCAACATCGCGGCCGCGACGCAGAAACTTCAGGCTGCTGCGACAGTGTTTCTGAACCTGGGTGAAGATGAACTCGCAGAAACAGCGGAAAAGGAAATCCTCGGGCTCAAAAAGACCGGCAGCCTGAGCTCCATGGGGACCAAGAAGCTCGAATACGGTACGAGGAAACTGACACAGACGATGAAGTAGAGCCGGAGAGCAGAGAACAACGGGTTACGCTACGATTACTGCTCCATGCCAAAAAAAAGGAGGACATTACCATGAAATGCAAAGAATGTCAGATGGAGAATATCGAAGGAGCGCTCTTTTGTGAAGAGTGCGGGGCAAAACTGGATGAGATGAGGGAGCTTGTCGAAATAGCCGCAGAAGGAGGCAACACGAACATCGTGCTCGCCGCTTCCGACGGAAGCAGGTTGGAGATTCCGGCAAAAGATGAAGTAATCATCGGGAGGGAAGACCCCATCAGCGAGGTATTCCCCGATGTGGATCTGACCAGTCTGGGCGGCATGGAAAAGGGGGTATCCCGAAAACACGCCGTTATTCACCGTTCCGGTACAGACTTTACCGTTGAGGACATGGGGTCCACGAACGGCACGTACGTCAACAGGAAGCGCATCCAGCCCCATGCGCCGCAGACGATCAAGCCCGGCGATGAGGTCAAATTCGGGAAATTGTCGTTGTCGGTAAAGGCGGCATAGGGATAGCAAGAGGCAGGCGCCACGCATAAAAAAAGGACGCCCATTGTCCGATCTTGCCTTCTTATTACTGGAGGATTATATGAAAACCATCGCAAACATAATATTGTACGCCATCGCGGGCGCTCTGGGAGGCTCTGCTGCCTGGGCGTTCGTAATATCTCTATCAATAATGTCCGCAAACGGGCTGGTTACTGAAATGATGCTTGGCAGCCTGGCGGGAATGTTTATCGGCGCGTTCCTCTGGAGTCACGAGCCGATCACCGGAAGGCAGTATAAGGCCGCACTGAAGCGCGCAGCATACGGCGCAGCAGCAGGTCTTGTCGGAGGCGCTGCGGGCGCAGTTTTGGGGAGCACGGCATTTACATCGCTTGGTGCGGTCGCTGCTAACGCAGGAAGATTCAAAGCATCTCTGGGCATTGCCCTTGCCGTTGCACTGGGATGGGCAATACTTGGTGCTGCTGTGGGTGTGAGCGGCGGCATAATGATCCGATCTCGTGAGCGAGCCCTCTACGGCCTATCGGGCGGCGCCATTGGCGGGCTGCTCGGCGGGCTCATGCTTAACGAGCTTTCGGCAACTTCGATCTGGTCAACGCTGGCCGGACTCATTTTGCTTGGCTTGTCCATCGGCGCTTTCATCAGCCTCGTTGAGGAGACATTCGTCTCGGCGAAATTGAAGGTCATCAAGGGAAGGCACATCAACAGGGAATTCCCGCTTCTCAAAGAGACAAACGTCGTGGGCAGAGACGACCGCTCCGATGTCTGTCTCTCAGGCGCGGAAGGTGTTGGGTTACGGCATGCCTTCATTAAGAGAGAAAACGGGCACTTCTCTATAGAAGCGGATAAGGATGGGAAGGTCGTGTACGTGAACCAGAAGCTTACCCATAACAGCAAACTCTCCGATGGCGATGTCATACGGGTGGGGAGCATCCTGCTCATGTTTTCAGCCGTGAAAAAGGTTGCTGTCGCTGCCGCGATCATTGCTCTGGGCACGATCTCCATGGGGGTGCATCCTGCG
>DASPQB010000061.1:0-5047 GCA_035625205.1 Nitrospirota bacterium
CTGCGTGCGATTGCGACACCAATCGACCCAGATCCTATTAAAACCGTGACACTTTTCATAACAACCTCCTCGGCAAACGATTTTTTTAAATAGTTTATATGATCACTTTATCCTTACTTTGAAACCAGGGTCTCTTTTGGCTTTTCACGGTTTGTTTACCCCTAAGCTTTTTCGCACTTCAAAATCAGGCGTGATTGCAAGCTTTACGATCAAGTCTGCAACACTCATTCGTGAAACATATTTCTCCGGGTTCTTAAAGGGTTCACCTTTCTGCGTTGTCTCGTAATCAATTTCGTTTTTATCGTTCAGCCACTCAGGTCTAATGATCGTATAATCCAACTTTGATGCTTCAACGACTGCGGCTGAATCACGAAAGGGATCTAGTACTGATTTATATTTTTGCCCCGGAACCTCGTTATAGATTCCCATCGAACTGATGAAGATCAGGCGCCTGAGCCCGGTGGCGTTCATGGCCTGGACAATGCTTTGGGCCATCTGCTCCAGCGGTCCGGCCAGGTTGGCATAAACAACATCCTGACCGACCATGGCCGCTTCCAGCGCCTTCCTGTCCAGAACATCGCCCTCCATCACCTGCACCCGATCCGACGCAAGCCCCTTCAATCTCCCCGGCTGCCGCAGAAACAATGTCAGGTGGACATCAGGGTGCTTCAGAAACAGGGCAGTGGCCAAACGGGCGATCTGGCCATGCGCACCAAGGATCAAAACCTTAGTCATGCGAAATCTCCTTGTCTATCAATTCTATCACGGCTTCAGCGATGCCATGTCGATCACAAAACGGTATTTCACATCGCTTTTAAGCATGCGTTCATACGCTTTATTGATATCCTGGATCTTGATCACTTCAATATCGGACGTGATGCCATGCTTGCCGCAGAAGTCGAGCATCTCCTGGGTCTCGGCAATGCCTCCGATGACAGACCCTGCGACCGATCTCCGCCCCATCACCAACGGAACAGAGCTCAGTAGAGGCTCCAGATCTCCCATAAACCCGAGAAGCGCCAACGTGCCGTTGATCGTCAGCGTCGTCAGATAGTGGTTGAGGTCATGGACATAGGGGACGGTATCGATGATCAGATCGAAACGTCCCTGCACGGATGCCATCTGGCCTTTGTCGGTGGAGAGCACAACATTGCGGGCGCCCAGACGGCGCGCGTCCTTCTCTTTGCCCGCCGAACGGGTGAACACCGTGACATCGGCGCCCAGCGCATTGGCAAGCTTCAGCGCCATGTGACCCAGTCCGCCGAGGCCGACAACCGCCACCTTGCTGCCCTTTCCCGCCTTCCAGTGGCGAAGCGGGGACCAGGTCGTAATGCCGGCGCACAGGAGAGGCGCTGCCCCTTTCAGGTCCACTCCCTCGGGAACCTTCAGTACGAACTTATCCGAGACAACGATCTTCTCTGAATATCCGCCATAGGTCGGCATCTTGTCACGGCGGTCAAGATTGTTATATGTGAATGTCGCGGATTCCGAGCAATACTGCTCTTGTCCCTGTTCGCAGGCCGAGCACTTCTGACACGAATCGACCATGCAGCCGACACCGACATGATCGCCCGGTTTGAAACGCTTAACATCCTTGCCGACGCTTGTTACGCGGCCGATGATCTCATGACCAGGCACGACCGGGTACGTCGTGGGAAACCAGCTCGCCCAGTCATTGCGGACGGTATGCAGGTCAGAATGGCATACGCCGCAGTAGAGTATCTCGATAGCCACGTCGTCAGGCCGCTGATCGCGGCGTTCAAAGCGAAATGGCGCTAGGGCATCCTTGGCGAACTGTGCTGCGTAACCTCGTACATTCATTGTCATGGTCTTATCCTCCTTGGGTTTACCGGTTAGAGACCGGTCCTTTTTTCAAGTGCCTCGGGGTACCGATCCCCTTGGATCGTGATATTTGAAGCAGCGCTATCGATCTCACGCAGATCGTCTGACGTAAGCTCGACATTAACTGCTCCGATGTTCTCTTCGAGGCGCGCAAGCTTTGTAGTGCCCGGAATCGGGACGATCCACGGCTTCTGAGCCAGGAGCCACGCGAGCGCAATCTGGGCAGGTGTCCCTTTCTTCTGTTCTGCTATCTTCATAAGCAGGTCGACCAAGGCCTGATTCGCTTTCCGGGCTTCCGGCGTAAAGCGAGGTACGATGTTGCGGAAGTCGGTTTTGACAAACTCCGTCTTCTCATCGATCTTTCCGGTGAGGAAGCCTTTGCCAAGAGGACTGAAGGGAACGAGACCGATCCCGAGCTCCTCCAGCGTCGGCAGCAGTTCCTCCTCGGGCCGTCGCCACCACAGCGAGTATTCGCTCTGGATCGCAGTAACCGGCTGGACTGCGTGCGCGCGGCGGATCGTTTTCACTCCTGGTTCAGAAAGGCCAAAGTACTTCACCTTCCCTTCCCGGATCAGGTCCTTCACCGTTCCCGCTACTTCTTCGATCGGCACGTTTGTGTCAACACGATGTTGATAGTACAGGTCAATGGCATCGACCTTGAGCCTCTTGAGCGAGCCCTCGAGGCTCTGCCTGATTCCTGCGGGCCGGCTGTCCTGGACCTGCTTCCAGTCGGCACTCATCTTGATCCCGAACTTGGTAGCAATCGCCACTTTCCCACGGAAGGGAGCGAGGGCTTCGCCCACGATCTCTTCATTCGTGTAGGGTCCGTAAATCTCAGCAGTGTCAAAGAATGTGACGCCGCGTTCCACGGCTTTCCGTATGAGAACGATCATGTCCTGCTTATCTGCAGGAAGACCGTAGGCTATGCTCATTCCCATGCAGCCGAGCCCGAGAGCCGAAACCTCCAGGCCACTTTTTCCTAATTTACGCTTTTGCATTTGTTTCTCCTTTCACTATTTAAGACTAAATTATGACGTAAGCTGTGCTCCATCTGTTTGCTACCCTTTATTTGATGATCATATCCTACCCCTGAAAAAACAAAGCAGGTAGACCAATCCTGCTCATTTCTTGCCTAATTCTCCGAAATCTTCCATAATTGGGTTGACAGATAAGTTGCCTCTGGTAGTATAGGGTCAGGAGGCATCCATGAGAAAGCAGTCAGTGAAGCAGGAAAATGAGAATAATGGAATGGGAAATGCGCTCGAAGCTTTACGAAAGAGCATTGCCCGATGGACCGATAAGAGCGACCGAGTCGTGACAACGATCCCTGGTTTGACATTGTATCGGCGGGACAAACCGAGCGAGCCCGCGGGCATCATGTACGAACCGCGCATTTGCGTTATCGCGCAGGGGGCTAAACGCGTGATGCTCGGAGACGATACGTTTGTGTACGACGAGCAGCACTTTTTGCTCACTTCCGTGCATCTGCCCACGTTTGTACAGATCATCAAAGCGAGCCGGGAGAAGCCCTGTCTAGGACTCATCTTGAAACTTGATCAGCGCGAGATGTCGCAGCTGATGGTGAACAGCAGTCTTCCGTCGCCGCGTCCGCAGCAATCGAGCCGTGGTATGGCGACCGGCGAGGTTACGTTGCCACTGCTCTCCACTTTTCAACGGTTAATCGACCTGCTTGATGAACCGAAGGACATCCCGATCCTTGCGCCGGTCATCGAGCGCGAAATTTTTTACCGTTTACTTGTGGGCGATCAAGGTGCACGGTTGCGCCAGATGGCGTCAACGGGAAGTCAAAGTCAGCAGATAGCGCGGGCAATCGATTGGTTGAAGGGGAACTTCACTCAGCCGTTGCGCATCGACGACCTCGCAGCGCAGGTCAATATGAGTACATCGACCTTCCACCATCATTTCCGGGCAGTGACGGCCATGAGCCCTCTGCAGTACCAGAAATGGCTGCGTTTAAACGAAGCGCGACGGCTGCTGCTTACGGAGAATCAGGATGCGACGACCGCGGCGTTTCAGGTCGGCTATGAGAGCCCTTCCCAATTCAGCCGCGAGTACAGTCGCTTGTTCGGCGCACCACCCTTGCGTGACATCACCTATTTGCGGCAGATAGGTGAAACCGAGAACACGGGGGAGATTGCAGTCGCAGCACCACACTAAAGTCGCTTCTAGGGGCCAGCGATCTCGCTTTACTTGAAGTGAAAATTACACTGCATGATTCAAGTTCGAATATGCTGATAGTTTCAAACAATGAGAACTACATAGTGGTAGGCGAAGGTCGGATCGACAAGGTCGCAGAAAAGTAATTATTACTTTTTGAACTATGGCGTCACAAGTCCTTCCTCTGAAGTTATTATGACTACCATTCGTTGCAATATCAATGTTTCATCCCGCTGGGATTATCTGATTCGGCTCGCCTCACTCAATAAATCCACGGCAACAGCCGCCACGTGTGCGCGCAATAGTCATCGTACTCCGCGCCGAAATGTGCACGCAGCAGTCGCTCCTCGGCGCGAATGCGCGCGACCAGCGGCACCAGCAGCAAAGCTACGAGCAACGCACCCACGCCGGAGCGGAATGCCAGCACCCATCCCAGCGAACTCGCTAGTAGCCCCAAATAACTAGGGTGGCGGATCAAGCCGTAAATGCCGTGCGTTTCAAGCCGATGTTCAGACTGGATGGCCACCAGCCCGCTGAACCGCTTCTTGAGCACATACACCGGCCAAATGCGCAGTACGCCGCCCGCCAGTAACACCACCACGCCTACCCAGCGTATCGTATCACCGTCGATCGTCCAAAACCCGATGCGGTCGGTGTATGAGGAAAAATAAGCCATCAACAGCGCGATCACGCTGAAAGCGACCAGCACCCAGCGGTTGCTGCGATCCTCCTCCACACCCGAGCTTATGCCAGAAGAGCCGGAGGGGACGGCCAGCATCACAAGCACCACCGTTACTACGGCCAGCGCCTGCAGCGCCGGATGGGCAAAGAACGCGCCCCATCCGCCCCATCCCGCGATTGCCAGTCCGAACTGAATCAAGATGGACACAACTTCGGTTATGATAATCTTCACACTGCTCATGGTTGTCTCTCCTCGGGGTGTGCCGTTTCCATAATTTCATTATATTCCATCTTGTCCGTAGTTGCACGACCTGGCAGTACCAGCTTCCCGTGTTCGCAAACCCGC
>DASPQB010000062.1:0-35025 GCA_035625205.1 Nitrospirota bacterium
ATTGGGTTCAATACGAACATGGAACATAGAGATGCGATGAAGGAAGACTCAGCGCCAATGCATCCGTTCATGCCCTGGCTTGCCGCCGTAGCAGGAGGAGTAATGGCCTTCCTCGGCTATGTCGGCTTTGACCAGTTCTACCTCGAGTGGATATGCCTGGTGCCGATACTCTGGGCGATCAGCAGACAGACGCCGGGCCGTGCGTTCCTCATAGGGTGGGTCGCGGGCATCGTGGGGCATGGGGGTGGGTTCTACTGGATTATCAACATGCTCCGGGAATTTGCAGACCTGGCATGGCCGCTCGCCGCATTGGGATTGCTGCTCTTATCCGCCGCGAACGGCATCGTCTTCGCGTTCTGGGCTTGGGCTACCCGGCTCATCAGCCGCGATATGGGATGGGGTGTAGCATGGGTCTCACCAGTAACGTGGACCGTCGCTGAAAAATTCTGGCCCCAACTGTTCCCGAACTACCTGGGTGCAAGTCAGTATAAACTTTACCTGGTGACACAGATCGCGGATCTTACGGGGATCCTGGGCGTCACCTTTCTTGTCGTATACACAAACTCGACAATCTATGCGGTGCTAGAGCGAATTCGCAGCAGGCATCCCAATCCATGGCGACCGGCTGCCGTATTTGCATCTGTTATCGGGGTGGTCCTGGTCTACGGCGCGGTTCGTATCACCATCGTTGACAGGACCGCACGCTCTGCCGAATCACTGGCTGTCGGCGCGGTACAGACAAATCGCGGGGCGGGGGAGAAATACGTTGATGAGAATCTTTTTCTCCGTGAACACCAGGAACTGTCCCACGAGCTTATCAAGATGCAGCCGTTCGACATCATCGTCTGGCCGGAAGGTGTACTCGACATGAAGCTCGCGTCTCGAGAGGGAATATTGCCGGCTAGTCTGCTGGGAGATCTGCGCACTCCGCTGCTCTTCGGCTCCATCATCCGTACGGAAGAGCGGGGCGAGCAACGCCTGTATAACAGTGCTGTTCTCGTGAACGAGGCAGGCCGCATCGAAGGCACATATGATAAGATGGTGCTTGTCCCCTTCGGTGAGTATATCCCTTTCGGCGACATATTCCCCAAGTTTTATGCGTGGTCACCCTATTCGAGCCGGTTCTGGAAAGGTAAGAATACTGAACCGCTTCAGCTTCATGGCCACACCCTGTCCGCGAACATTTGCTACGAAGATATTTTCCCCCAACAGATCCGCACGCTTATGCAGGGAGGTCGGGACCATCGCATACCCGAGGCGATGTTCAACCTGACTAACGATTCCTGGTACGGCAATTCGATCCAACCCCTGGAGCACCTGGTGCTCGCCAGTTTCCGGTCCATTGAACACCGTCGTGCCCTCGTCCGGTCCACCAATACCGGGATATCAGCAATTGTGGATCCCTTTGGACGGATTGTCCTCCGCACCGCCCAGTGGTCTAGAGCAACCCTCGCCGGAAGGATACCTTTGATGCAGGGACGTACTGTCTATGCTGTGTTGGGTGATTGGATTGGATGGGTTTGCGCGATTATTGCCATCCTCGGGATAGGGCGGGGATATCAAATAAAAAGAAGGTTCGCAAAGAGCAGTGCAGAACATATTAAAAAAGACCGCTTGGGGATGCGCGTACCACAGGGGCTACAGAAAGGCAAACGTCATCAGCATAAAGCCTGAGATTATGAACGAAATCAAGCATCGTGAAAAGCCATTCTACCCGGATTACTGAACAACATGCAAGGAAATGCAGTTTTATGCGAATCTGAAACTCTCGGACCTTCCATTTTAAAGAGGCTTGACTTTCATCTAAAAATAATGTTTAATATTAACGGTTTTGAATCGCCTTATTAACGGTCTTTGCGAAGGGCATAACTGTTTACAGATAGTTTAGAATATGTATATAAATTCGTAATAAAAGGTGTAAAATATACACATACTCTGATAACGTCTCCGGTGATAGTCTCGCAGGATAAAGATAGTTTAAAGTAACCCAATAATTCCCGCCAAGGAACATGTCATCACCTTCTTCCGGACGTAGGGCATTGTATCATTGATCAGAAGATTAGAGTATTTCCTAGTAATGCAACTTGGCTTGAAAGGCGGTGATCCAACATGGAAGAGAAACGGCGTACTCAGAGAAAAGAGGTCGCGAAGAACCATGTTCCAAGTGATCAAAACCGTTCACTCGGCGTCATCTCGTTTAATAATCTTGTGCGTACAGATTATCATGCCGATATCGTCAATCGCAGCATCATAGGTATCGGCATCGAGACAGATAGCCCGATACAACCGGGCGTGGTCTGCTTCAAGCAATTTGTTTATGGTCAAACATGCGGTATCGTAATGTGGTGTAATCGAATCGGGAGTCGGTATCGGTCCGGCGTCCGATTCGTTTCCCTTACACGTGTTGAAGAAGAGTACCTCCGGTATCAAATTGAGCAAGTGCAACCCAGCACACCAGTCCGCGATCCGAATAAGATTATTACAAGGCTGAATGAATGTATCCCGAGATACTGAACTAGAACCATTACTCGACATCCGGCCCTTTCTGCTTATTTGCTTCTTTTTCATAAATAAAAGGTATAATATGAATCACGATCGGGGCTTGAATATATTTCCAGATAATTTTTCGCCAACCTGATCTTGATGACATTAGGGTTACACTTCGAATAAGTAGCCGATGGGTCGTCAATGCAGGGCGATTTTTAGTTTTGCATGACGGTATGAGGTGGATGGTACAGTAATTGACGACATTCATATGTCTGATGCGGGAATGCAGGCTCTTGCCGCATAGGATAAAAAAGCAGACATCTTCCCTCCATCTGGACTACTGTTGTCAAGAGCCAAGGGCGATTCCTTTTTGGTACTGCACGTACCTGGGAATCATTCATCGAGCATCCCGAGTGGAAACCATGACAGTTAGCACGAGATGGAAAGCGGGAAGTCGGAACTAGGATATGGCACGAGCTAACAGCGGAATCAGATATTTTTTTTCATTTCCAGTATAAACGATATTACGTAGTCGACAAAACATGCCGAGCTTATTTTCTCCTGAAGCAGACGAAGTTGCCATTCTCTGAATACTTAAATTAGTAACCTGTACTCTTTAAAATCTGCCAATAATAAAACCTCTTTGCGGCAATGCCGGCATCAACCTGACGGAAACATTTATTCGTCATGAAATAACGCAATCTGTGGCTTGTTCAGCCGTAAGAGGCCCCCATGAAAAGAGATCCTCTGCTTGGAGATAATATCCATGTTACCTCCATTCCCGTTGCGTTGGTACCACTCTTATTGAGGTATGAAATTCTGGAATCGGCAAGATTAATGCAGAGGGCTGGCAGAGGCAACAGCAACTTTGGTTGAGGCTGAAGGCTGCGCCGTGTATTTCAGCAAGGTGTCGCGCTCCCGAACCCATGACATGGAGAACTCGCCGGGGAACAGTCTTATGAGGAAGCATCAGGAAGGTTTCACTCTCCTTGAACTGATAATAATAATTATTGTCCTTGGCGTCCTGGCATATTTCGCAATCCCCCTTTTTCTCTCCCAATCCAAAAATGCCGAAGAGGCCAGCTTCAATTATACGCTTCAAAGCATTAATACGGCGAACGATCTTTATTCGATGAACCAATTGGCGAGCGGCCAGACAATAACCGCGCATAACCCCTTTGACGACATTGCCACTCTGTCTAATTACGCCGGCACCTTTAGTGACGTAGAAAGCACCAACTGCCCTGCGGGGTACTGGGCCTACCAGAGCGGAGATGCTACCAACGGAAACTGGGCTGTAATCGTATACAGACCGATAGCCACCCTGACGCAGGCATTTTCGTACGATGGGATACAGTGGATAATATATGTAGAGAATATAGTACCGGACTCGAGTGGAAAAACGATTGGTTTATCACTTACCGAATATCCCCCGCTTCACCAGTGGTAGGACTGGCCTTAAATCACCCACCTGCGTAATTTCAGGACTTACGACAAGTATAAATGCGTTTTTCTTTTGCAGAACACATAGAGGATTGTCGCTGAATACCTGCGCTCTGATGGTATCAGATGGTATTCACGAACCTCAGGGTTATCGGGTAGTCAAATCCGCCACGATTCTTTTTCAACGCCGCGCGACGACATTTTCCACCGTTTATGTGACAACCTGTTCTTGAAGCTACATTCAAACAAAAATATGTTTTATTATTTACATTTTGTATATATTTGATACATATTGTGTAAATAATTGCATAATAATAACAGAATATTGTGTCACAAAGATACATAACAATATTGAATTTAAAAAATCATAAAAAATTCTGATTTCCAGTTGTATACTTTTGATTCACTCAGTGGATAGATGAAATAATTATTGAGTGCCATGCGCCATGAGATAAGAAGTTTGAGGTCAAAATATGCATTTTTTTCTCACGTATTATTTATTGACAAGAATGCTAAACAGTCCGTAACTAACTAAATAATAAGAGAAATAAAGGTGCTAAAGAACAATATCACTCTTAACGGTATCGGTAATTGATTCGGCATCCTTCTTGCTTTAATGCAGATTATATCCAGTTCAGCAATTCCGTTGTGGATACTATGAGAACTGGCATTTCGAGGGAATAATCATGAGCGGAATCGTCGGATATATTGGGAAAAAGGATTCGTTGCAGATTCTCGTTGATGGTCTTACCCGTTTGGAATATCGTGGATACGATTCGTCAGGCATTGCATTTAAAAACGGATTGGGAATCGAAGTATACAAGACTCCAGGCAAGCTGAAGGATCTCCAGAAATTACTGCCGACCCCGTTACCAGCCATTACGATCGGTATTGGACACACGCGATGGGCTACCCATGGAGCACCATCGGCAGTCAATGCCCATCCGCATACAGTTAAAGGAGTCTCCGTAGTACACAACGGAATCATTGAAAATTACCGCGAGTTGAGAAACGAATTGGTGGCTTTAGGACAAGTTTTCACATCCCAGACAGACACGGAGGTAGTGCCTCAGCTCATCGCACGTTACCTTGAGAGCGGTCTCCCTATCGACGAGGCGATCCGGCGTGCGATCACACACCTTCTCGGTGCTTATGCTCTGGGGATCATGTACGAAGGCACGCCAGATAGGCTGTTCGCGATCCGCAACGGCAGGCCGCTCGCTATTGGAATAGGCACGGATGCACAGTACATCACATCCGATGTTTCCGCGCTCCTCCCCTATACGAAGAACTTCATTTATCTCGAAGATCGGCACATGGCCGTCCTCAGGAGTAGCGGAGTCGACCTGAGGAATATCGAATCTCTGGAGTCGCTGCCGCTTGAAGGGAAAATCGTAACGGTTAACTGGACACCTGCAATTGCTGAGAAGCAGGGATACGACCATTTCATGCTCAAAGAGATATATGAGCAACCGCAGGGGGTCATGGATACCCTGGGGGAGTGGATCGACGATACGAACAGGCTCATGGATGAGATGGGCATCGCGGAGTCCATCAAGGATCTGAGGCGGCTCCACATCGCAGCCTGCGGTACGTCGTACCATGCCGGCCTCGTTGGCCGGTATATGATCGAGAAGTTCGTCCGTATCCCCGTGGCAGTGGACATCGCCTCTGAGTTCCGCGACATGAGCCCGGTCATCCCGAAAGGAACGGTACTCATCACCATAACGCAGTCCGGAGAGACAGCCGATACCCTCGCAGCGCAACGCGAGGCAAAGGAAAAAGGCGCGAGAACCTTAACGATCTGCAATGTTGTCGGCAGCACGACCACACGCGAGGCTGATTCCGTCCTCTACACGCGTGCGGGCCTGGAGATCGGCGTAGTATCTACGAAGGCCTTTACCGCTCAGCTTGCCGCCCTGAGCCTCCTGGGCATTGCCCTGGGAACTAAGAAAGGCAAGCTCAGCGACGTCGAGATCCAGACGCTTAAACCATTCTTTCTCGATCTGCCGAGGCTCATTCGACAGACTCTCCAAACCGACGAAGTGGTCAAGGAGATTGCAAAGACCCTAGTGGACGTAAAGAGCATGCTGTACGTTGGCCGGGGTATCAACTATCCCGTTGCGCTCGAAGGCGCGCTCAAGATGAAGGAGATCGCCTACATTCACGCCGATGGATATGCGGCAGGAGAAATCAAACATGGCCCCATTGCGCTTCTCGAGGAAGGAGTCCCTGTAATATTCCTGGCAACAATCGATGGCTTTCACGAAAAGAGCCTGTCAAACATCGAGGAGGTAAAAGCACTGGGAGGAAAGGTCATAGTGGTCACGGATTCGCCCGCTGCCTTCCGCGGAAAGGCCGACGACATCATTGTGGTACCGTCTACGCATCCCGCGCTTGTTCCTTTTGTCACCGTCGTACCGCTGCAGCTCCTCGCATATTATGTCGCAGTGCTCAAAGGTTGTAATGTCGACCAGCCAAGGAATTTGTCTAAAAGCGTAACCGTCGATAATGACAAGTGTCATAATATCGGTTGCAGCTATTCCGGATTTTGCCGCAGAAGCATAAAGTGCGCAGAAATCACGCCAGATGAAAAAAAAAGAATTGCCAACATCGTGGTCAGGCTTATGCATGTCAGTAGCTGGGAGCAGTTTTCCACGTCCAGCCTGCTTGAATCGAGCGGCCTCCTCCTGCAGAAAACAGTGCACCAGGAACAGGCGTCGAAAGGGTTAAGTACCTGCTTCGTGTCTCCATACTAGTTTTGTTCCCGAGGAAAGTAATTCCCCCCTTGTTGCGGCCCTGAGTCCTCAGAGTGCTCATTTTAGGTACCCTGCCTTAAAGAGATCGTACGGCTTCATCCCTTCCGAGCTTCACATAGCATCAGGACACTAGATTTAACCGTGAACATTTTACCAGCCGCCCTCTGTGCGTCATACCATTACGAAGTTCGTGTATGGAGGGAAAAACGTTGCCTTTTTAGTGTCTGCTGAATCTGCGATCCGCAGCCGCGTACGCGCCATGCTTCGGGAAAATGCGTCTCGATCCCTCCCATAGAACTATGCGAGAACATGGTATTAAATTACATATTCTCGCTGTTGTCCACCAAAATCGAGCTCATGTGAAAAAGCGGGACTCGATCTGAAATTTGCCATTCAGTGGGCTTTACCTTTAGACAGGTGTCCCGATACACCCACGCGTAATCTTTTAAATGCGACTTGACTACCCTTACGTTATTGCTTATACTTGATTCCGTTGGAATGTCAGTTGGCAAGCTGTTTCGTTATCATCTGGATCATAGCGGGTGTAGATTTGTTCAAGTTAATAAAAGGTGAAGGAGAATACGAATGATTGACAATATAAAAAAAAAGATTAACAAAGACGACATGCCGATTTGTGAAGCAGCAAATTATTTCAAGGAAGAGATTCTCGAAATTATGCCAGATATTCCTACAAGCCAGCTTGCTGACATGGTGTCTTTATATATTTACTACCAATATGGCATAACGAGAGAAGAAGCGAAGAAAATTATTGAAAAGACCTGCTTGTGAAAACTTAGAGCGGTTAACCATATGTTCTCTCAGCACAGCATTTGCGTATGCATTTTCAAGGCAGAATCCGTCAACTACGACATGAACCAGCGGAGCTTCAAGTAATGATAACCGCGTGATCCTCAGGAAGGATTCGCCGCACAACAGTGCAGCGTGCGTACAACGATCCCTTCACTCAATAAGTGCTCTTTGGACCACCTCGTAGTATGCAGGACCAGCGCATGTTGAATTCCAACTCATTCATGCTGAAAATTGAACTGATCGGGTGAGAGCGGCGCGTCCGCATACCTCGTTACAACCACGAGCGTTTCGCGGTCAGGTGATAATCCCATATCCGGAAAGCTGCCAAAGGGGGCATGCTGCTTACGTTTGTCCATTACTGGTGCAAGTATTCCTTTTCCATCTGTATAGCGCTATTCCCACCACTAGAACAAAAAATATACCGACAAGCAAAGGATATTCGATGAGATAGACTACCGGAAGTAACGAGATCCTAGTAATTAATTTCAGCGCTTCGTTATCCATGATATGTCTGGCTATCAACGGTGAATAGTGGGTGGAGAATCGACGGCAATAACCGTAACAGGTCCGATGATATAATAATCACTGTTGATTAACTGATCGACAGACACAGACCGGTCAAAGGTCCATGTGAGGCCGTCCTTGCTAACGCTGGTTTGTTGTGCGAGGGATACCGATGCTGGATAAGCAACGAATGCAAGAAAGATTAAAAAGGACAGGAAACAATACGAATATGAAGAATAAATTTTCCCACCTGCTTGCTGAGCCGTCGAACAAATATCATCTCGTCCTCATGCCATGAGAACCATGAGCCTTGCCCTGCTCCACCTGTGACATCCTCCCCTGCTGAAGCATGCGTCGTTCCCCGCGCCCTTTTCTAAAACTTGCGGCGATATGCATTTCCAGGGGACGTTTATTCACAGATTGTTTTCCCGTACCTGTCCGACCCGAATACCCTTAACCTATTTTTTTCAATTACGCGAGGTACTCGAGAACATTATTGCTCTATAACACAGGCCGGTCATCGCTACGAAGTATGATGAAAATGTTTCGCCTCAATTGCGATTACGATCCCTGCGGGGAGCTCTCACACATGTGCTCGGCGCTTGGACAGAAAGGACTGTACACTACCCCTTGGCGTTCATCGTCGCCATGAGTCTCTACCGGCATCTGCCTAACCATCCTTCATCACACATCCACAACGGCTTCGTTATCGTATCCAATTGCCTTTTTTAACGGCTTAAGGAGAGCAAAGAACGCCAAGCCAGCCGCAAAGGACAGAGCAAACATCAGCAAGAAAAAATTCTCCTTGGGCATTTTCTCCCAGAACGTTCCAAAATATCCCGACAGGTAGTTGCCAAAAAAGCTTGAGAGGAACCAGACGCCCATCATCATGGAGACTATCCTGGCCGGAGCGATTTTTGTCACCAGCGAGAGGCCGACCGGAGAGAGATAGATTTCACCGAGCGTGAGCACAAAGGTACAGGCTAGTAACCACCAAAGGCTCGCCTTGGGATTGACCGCCAGTTCACGGGCCGGCGGGGTCAGGATCAGGAACGCCGCAGCAAGCAGAACGCAGCCAATTCCCATCTTAACGATGCTCGAAGATTCCTTTCCACGGCGATCCTGCCAGCCCCAGAAACTATTCAGTACCGGGACAAAAAAGAAGATCATGAGCGGATTGAAAGATTGGAACCACGAGGCTGGCATCTCCCAGCCGAAGATCATCCGGTCCGTATTGGCATCGGCCCACAGCGCCATCGTGTTGCCCTGCTGCTCGTAAACGCTCCAGAAAACGATGCTCAAAGCCATCATGGTGAATATCGCGCCGATCTTAATCCAGTCCTCGCGTGTCATCGGTTCTGAAGACATCTGTTGTTTGGATTCCTTTTTTTGCATGATAAGATCTGGGACAAGGTGCTTCTGGCCCCAGAGATAAACAAGAAGACCGATCACCATGCCGACGCCGGCAGCGCTAAAACCCCAGTGGAAACCGATTTTCTCGCCAAGGGTTCCACAGACGAGCGGTGAAAAGAAGGCACCAAGATTGATTCCCATGTAGAAAATGCTGAACGCTCGGTCGCGGCGATGGTCGCCGGCAGGGTAAAGCGCCCCGACTTGCGTTGAAATATTCGGCTTGAAGGCGCCATTCCCTAGTATCAGAAAAATTAGCGCCGGGAAGAACAGGTTTTCAACAGCCATCAAAAAATGTCCGATAGCCATGAGAACCGCTCCGAGAATGACCGTTCGTCGCTGACCAAGCAGCCGGTCCGCAAGCATGCCACCGAAGAGGGGGGTAAAGAAGACAAATCCGGTATAGAGACCGTAAATTTCGGAGGACCGCTCCTGCGTGAATTGCAGGTGCTTGATCATATAGTAGACCAGCAGCGATCGCATCCCGTAATAGGAGAACCTCTCCCACATTTCCGTAAAAAAGAGGACGTATAATCCTGTAGGGTGTCTCAGGTTGATAGTCATATTCTGAGCTGCGGTTACTTCAGCGCTACGCTACGGCTCATCGGAAATGGATTGTAAGGGCCATGAAGCGTTCTTGCCCGGTTTTCTGATATCTTATCTTCACTATCGACACACAGGGTCATCATCGTCATGATGCCTTTTTCAAAAAACGACATCTGCCTCGCAGCCACATCGTGAATTGATCGTGGCTCCGTTCTGCATGGCAACGCATTAACGAGTTTGTGCCAATGAAACCTTAGACAATCAGTCGTATGCACGCCATCGAAAGCGATGTGCACCTCAAATAAGGGAGTGTCTTGACCTCGTGTGTAAGACGTTTAAACATGATTAGCCCCCCCAAGAGACAATCAATCTGAGAAATAGTACATCTATTAAAGCAAAATGTAAACCAACCTGTTAAAAACGAGTTAAATGCCGACTGCTCGTTCCGCAATCACCGTTTCTTTGGCGAGAGCAAAACCTATCGCAGTATATTCATAGTTTTAATGGGTACAGCATTTCCTCGAACATATCAGATGGCATTCGGTATTTGTCGGAATATGTTTAAATCCCCCGCCGCTACCATTGACATCTTCCTAGCTTAGGCATATATTCAAACCGCAAGAGGTCATGCTTCACGAATTTTCGCAAGATTCACCTCTTTCAGACCTCAACATTGCATTCGAAATATTCATAACACCTGTACCTTGAACGAGGGAAACCCGCGAGCGGACCCGAAAAAATACCTCTTTTGCGAGCACTATGACAATGAAAAAAATTAGCCGCATCAGTTATGGGGGCACGGCAGCGATTGTAACCAGCATGACCCTGATCACTGGTCTCAATGCGGCCGGGACGGACAAGTCCACGCTCATTACCGCGCTCCTAATTGTCGCGCTTGCGGATAACATCACTGATTCATTGAGCATCCATATCTATCAGGAGTCTGAGCAACTTGATGAACGAGAGGCGTTCATCGGAACATTGTCGAATTTTACTACACGGTTGTCGGGTTCTCTCAGCTTCGTGCTAATAGTCTTTTCGTTCCCGCCTAAAGTTGTTGTCCTGGTATCGATCGTCTGGGGCAATCTGTTGTTAGGGGTGTTAACCTACTTTCTTGCACGCGAACGAAACGTCAGGATTCTTCCAGAAGTCATTAAACATCTCGTCGTGGCAGCGGTAGCCATCATCTTAAGCAAAATCATTGCCCATCTATTAACCTGATATTTACCATTTGCGCCTCCCTATCGTTACACAACGTAGTGGAAAGGTATCGCGGACGTTTCCTCAGTAAAGACCAAAACGTTTTCTGGCAGCAGTCTGTTCGTGAGTTTCTGAAACAACGGTACACGAACGCATCAGCCCTCACGGGCAATCCTAGCCAAGAATAACAATTGGAGCGGCAACGCGGCGTAACTCTTCCTATAAAGGCAAATCAGCAAAAAGACTTCAATCGTTGATCTCTAAAAATGCTATCCCTGTTGTATTCCCTCTCTCCACGCAAGTCATTATTGCGAGTAATAGCGCTAAAGTGCATTCCCCTCAGCTCATTCAACATGCCGGCTTTTATAATAAACCTAAAGGCTCTTGACAAACAGCATGAGCGGTTCTAAACTAATTTAATTAGGAATGATTACGAATATGAAACATCGTACCGAACCTGAAGAAATCAAAAGAAGGATGATAAAGACTCTCAAGGAGAAAGGATATAAATTGACCCCGCAGAGAGTTGAGATTATTGATCTTTTGTCAAAAGATAAGACTCATGCAAGCGCCATGGATGTTTTTAAGAAGGTCCGGGAAAAGGCGCCACGGATGAGTGTGTCAACAGTGTATTACACGCTGGACATTCTCATAAAAGAAGCATTGATACGAGAACTTGAATTTTACAATACAGATAACCGCTACGATGTCAATCTCTCAAATCATCTCAATCTTATTTGCACTCACTGTGGAAAGATTGAAGATTTTATGGAAGCATTGCCTATTTCGGCACAAACCGTAGAAAAGAAAATAGGTTTTAAGCCATTTCAGATGCGTTTTGAATATTACGGTAACTGCAAAGAATGCAGAGGCAAACAACAGCTTTAGCTTTTTCCCGTACTGTTTACAAATGGTCTAACTTGAACAACAACGATTGTAAAGTATCACGACCATGAGTGGTTATGGTTCAATTTTTACCTCGCTAGTGTCGTGATAAACATAAAGATGGCAGACTGCTTTTTGCATCGGACAAAAAAAATTACGGACAATTTTGGAAACCCGGTCGATAATGATCAAAGCTCCATATCCGCCGGCGACTCCGGTCCTGTCCTGATGCAGGACGTCCACCTGGTCAGTTGCATTGTTGGCCATTTGAGAGGCACCAAAAGCGAATTCAGCTGCGACAGACAGCTATCTTCTATAAGACAGAGCCGGATTACGGCCGTCGGATCGCAAAGGGACTCAAGCATGACGAGAAGGAAGTGGAGCACCTGGCAAAAATGTCCCCTGAAGAACTAGCGAAAGCCGCGGCATAGGGCATATACTCAGAGAAGAAATAAATGCTGCTACGCGGGGCGGGAAGGTATTCTTACCACTGTCACCGCGTGGTGCTGTCAAAAAAAATGCGCATCTTAGCAAAGATTTGCGTATAAGGTTTTTTCTCATGCTATTGCGAACTTCAACTAAATGAGCCACTTAAAACATAGAAGGAGGATCATCATGGTACAGAAAGCGAGTCCGAAATTGACGGAGATGCTGAATCAGGCAATAGCAGGTGAACTTCAGGCAATCGTCCAGTACATGTGGCACCACATCATGGTAAAAGGAATGAACTCATCTTCTCTCATGGAGGTGTTCGAGGACATCTCCGTGGAGGAAATGAAGCATGCAGAGAAGATCGCGGAGCGGTTGTTCTATTTTGACGTAAACCCCACTACCAAGCCTAACCCCATCGCGGTGGGCGGCGACTCGACTCAGATGCTCAAGGCCGACGTAAAGGCCGAGGAGGAAGCTATAACGCTGTACAAAGACATCATTAAGCAGGCAGCTGCCGAAAGTGATGAAACCACACGGCACCTCTTTGCAGGGATTCTTGCTGATGAAGAGCGCCACCACGATACCTTCACGACGCTGCTGGGCCAGTAAGTTTACTATAACAGATATTCTTTGGAGATAAGGCTGGCGCACGATCTAACCATCATGCGGGCAGTTCAAGGAAAGAAGCCGACTGTGAGCAGCACCGGGGCTCGTTTCGGACTGAATATAATCTGAACGGTAAGCGCCAAGGTGCATGCAGATTCATGGTGGTCGAGGCCGCAGGGGCGCAATGCGCTTTGTCGAGTACCTTCAGCGGTTGGTTCATGGTTCCGGCCGTAAGATTTTTTTCCTTATCATTGATGGGCATCCATTGCATAAGGTATGCAAGGGCACCAAGTTTATCGATACCAAACCGATGAAAAATCGTATTCGGCTCTTCTCTCTTTCACCGTATTGCTCGGAGCTGAATTCCGACAAGCGGGCTTGGAATGACCTAACGAACAATGCGAGGGGAGGATTGTCTTTATTAACCCGAAGCAGTTGCACCGTGCGTTCTGAACCCTCTCCGAGTCACTCAGAAATCGCCGAAGAGCACGTCTTCTTACGGTAACGGCGAAACCGCAAATTACTCTTTGTAATGTTCAGACTATTTTAAGACCGTTGACAAACCTATTTGAAACTGCAGACTCGTAAGTTGTGATCTGGCCTCACAATTAGCAAAGTTTTGAAGAGGAAATATCAGTACTGTCGGAGAATGGGAGTTGGCTATGATCTGCGACCACGGTGACGGACGTCTGGGCAAATAACATTTTGGACTTTTGCTTATGATGTTTGCTAAAGGAATGGGTTCAGCAAAATTGACAATAAAGTATAAGAGATTAGACCGGATTTAGATTATAAGAGAAATAAAAGAGTTTGGTTGTTTCTTCGGTGAAAAATAAAGGTTCAAAAAAACTATGAAGAGACTGTTCATGACAGCGCTTGTGGTGCTGAGTGTCATGGTTATAAGGCCTGCAGGTGTCCATGCGCAATCGGGGCAAGCGGCAGGTCAACAGCCGCCTATCGCTCAGCCATTGGTCAGGGAAGGAGATTTAGCAGTCAAGCTTGTTGATGCGCTTAAGCTGGGAACTTCTACCAGCGAGGCCGAAGCAGAGAGCTTGCTGGCGAATGCAGAAATCACCCCTCGAAATGGCTGGATTGCCGATTACCCCGTCACGCCTGATGTTATCGGGGAGTTGACTCAGTCAATAAGTGTTGCTGCTGAATCCAAAAGCTTGAAAATGGAGAAAGATGAGGCTTTGCAGGCCTTTCAGGATCTTATGGTCGAGGTTAACCTCGCTGTCCGGGGCAGTACTCCTGGACAGATGGCGCAGGAAGGTGCAGCTAATATATCTGAGCCTGATAATTCTTTGCTCAATAACTATTACTACGACCAAGGCCCGCCGGCTGTGACCTACTACCCCCCTCCTCCTGATTACGTTTACTTATACACATGGGTTCCGTATCCCTTCTGGTGGTGGAGTACGTGGTTTCCCGGCTTCTATATTTTGGCTGATTTCCACAAGGTTGTCCACGTCCATGATAGAGTGGAGGTTATATCCAATCATTTCGTTGACCACCGCACCAACAGGGTCGTTCGAATTGACCCTTTGAAGAGGCTCAAGGGACGAACCTTTGCAGGCATAGGAGCACCACACGATGCAAGACACTTTATCTCGCCGGGAGTTCGAGGAGGGTCTAAGACAATATTTAGAGGTTCCCGTGAACAGGCCATGACCGAGAGAAGGAAAACGAATCCATTACCTTCCCGAGGAGGCAAGGAGGGCCATCAGCCCTCTGGGGGAAATAGAACCCCTTCTCGGGAGAAGTAGGAATATACAGGGTGCCAATGTCAGGACTCCCAAAAAATAGATTAACAAAGTACAGCACCATGCTCACGCTTACTCTCTCAAATTCATAACATCCGAACGCACGGATGTAGGCATTCTTTTCACGAATCATGTCCTGCTTCGTTCAACGTCACGGGATCGAGGCTTCCTGTTAAATCCGATCTCATCTTCGTATTGAGGATTAAAACGAAAGCCGAAGGTCGTGGCTGATACCAGCCGTTAGAGAGACGTAAGTTTTTTAGTTTGACCAGATTTATGATCATGGGGGAGCCGTACAAGACTCGAACTTCCTGCCATTCCGCTTAACCAGCTTTACGGAGGTGCTTGTAGTATAGAGTCCGCTGTATTCATCAACCGTTACCGTTTTTTGCAGCGGTGAGCTCGTCTTGTGCTCATTATGAAGGCGAGGATCGATCAGAAGTGCAATATTCCGGCGGGAACTCATAGTGCAGACGCTTCCCAAAGTCTGCACTCGGCTACCATATATCAAGAGAGAATATTTCCCGTAGCAAATAGCACCGAACAGGAGTACAATCGTCCGTAGAAAGAATTAATATCAATACGTCACTCTTGCTCTTTTTACATGAACATGTTGTTCACATATCTGCCGCATGGCTATCTGGCTGATCGACGTATGAATAGAGACTGGAGCCACCAAGGCGGTAGTAAACCGAGGGTATGCATATGAAACAAAACAACACGAGAAAATCCCATTGCAGCATCTGTGGCAAGAGATTGAGCGAGAAGACAGCCTCCAGCACTATCCGGTGGCAGCCCGGCCATATAGACGACACGGGGATATATTGCTCATCCTGCTATGCCGCCAAGGAGAGCAAGAAAAACAAAGAGAGAGACCATTCATAATATTATCTGCGTGCTTATCAGCATCCTGAAGCAGCTGTTGTCGCCATCCTTTTAAATTCATATAGTTTCTTCCGGAATTTAAAGGCGTCCCTATATTTCCGCAGGATTAATGACGTCACAATACATGCTGAACCCAACTTTGCGGGAACGACCAGCTCCTTGCCAGCGCTCGCAAATAACTGTTTGCCAAGTGGTAGCATGATATATCTAGTCGATCCTAATATTATTTCTTTTCCGTACCCCCCATCGGGGGACAAAGACTGCTGCAGCAAGCGTGCACTCAATTCCACGTAACCTCTCGAGGTGAACCATGGTTGGATCAATAAAGAATGATGGGCCGGTAGAAATCAGCCCGGGCGTCTATTGGGTTGGCTCATCGACATCGGATTTATTACGGAGAAATGTCTACCTCAGGGTTTATGCCGGGAAAGGCGATAACTACAGCATGCTTGTTGACCCTGGCCCGCCCCAGGACTTCGAAATTGTCTACGGCAAGGTGTGCTCCGTAATTAAAGATCCGGAGCATCTCAACCTCATCACGATCAACCACCAAGACCCCGATGTCGGCGCAAGCACTCCTCGGTGGTTAAAACTCAATCCAAAGATCATCGTTCTTATGTCCGAGGACACATGGAGACTTGCTCAGTACTTCGGCATCGAACAAAGGAACTTCAAAGCCGTGGAGCGGTTCAAAGACAAGCGGGTGCCACTGCCGACGGGCCATGTACTCCAATTCGTACCGACGCCGTTCTGCCACTTCCGCGGCGCCTGCATGGTCTACGATATCGCATCGCGGATCCTTTTTACCGGAGATCTCTTCGGGGGCATTGCAGCGATGAATCTATACGCCGACGACAGCAGCTGGATGGGGATCAAGGCTTTTCACCAACTCTATATGCCGAGCAACGATGCCCTAAAACTGTCGGTCAGGAGAATCAGAGAGCTCGATCCGCCGCCTCTCGTGATTGCGCCTCAGCACGGCGGTATCATACGCGGTGATTTGATAGAGCGTCTTTTGGGCCGCATGGAGGACCTTGTCGTGGGTCTTGACATCATTGTACCCCTTGAGAATAAAATGCCCCTCCTTGTCAGGGCCATCAACAGCACGCTAACAGCAGCCCAGGAAGTCGCCGGGACGGATGTCACCGGCAGGGTAATGAAACTGTTCTATCATGACGCCAGCTACCCATCGATCTTTGCTCTGGACGAGGACGATGCCGTAACGGACATCAAGGCCGAGCCTCTTTCCGCCATCGACGCATTTGTGCGACAGCTTTTCCGGCACTGCTCGGAAGACCAGCGGAATAAACTCAGGATGCGCATCATGAAGATCTTTCTGGAACAGAACCTTCCTCCGCCGGATTCTGCGTTTAGTGAAGAGGATGATCAGGGAGGGCGCGTCGATCACCGAGGCGGCTTTACGGCGTAGTCTCTTCAATATGCCCAACCGTTCTATTTACAACCATCTTTTATTTCTGATAGAATATGAAACCATATATATTCTTACAGTGGCAACCTCCACGCACCACATTCGACTCCCATTAAGAAGGACAATAAATTATGAAAATTTCAGTCTTAGGATTAGGCATTATCGGAAGTGCCTGGGCAAAAAATCTGATTTTTGATGGCCATGATGTGCGATGCTGGAACCGAACGCAAAAAAAGTTTCCAAATTTTCACGCATCCATTCAGGAGGCGGTAGATGGAGCTGAGGTGATCTTCATCGTCGTCTCCGACCCTCCGGCAGTGCAATCCATTCTGGGTAAGATTCAACACGCGCTTGGTCCCGGAGTATTGGTGATCCAATCGAGCACAATTTCCGCCAAATGGACGCGACTCTTTGCCGAACAGGTACAGCGGAGCGGTGCAATTTTTTTAGAAGCACCCTTCACAGGAAGCAAGCTTGCGGCGGAGCAGCGGCAAACCGTTTACTATCTGGGTGGCTCACCGGAAGTCGTCGAAAAGGCACGCCCAATACTCGAACCCATATCTAGTGCCATCCTCTATATCGGGCCGCTGGGTTCCGCCAGTTCGTTGAAGCTTGCGATGAATGTGAACATTGCCGGCGTTGCGCAAACTTTGTGCGAGAGCCTGACTTTGTGCCGAGCGGCAGGAATCCCGGATGAAGTATATTTTAATGCGCTGGCGCGAAATGCTTCCCATTCAGGAGTTTCGGATCTTAAAAAACCCAAGCTGAGTCAGCGCGATTACACCCCGCAGTTCTCGCTTAAGAATATGTCGAAGGATCTTCGCCTGGCATTGGAGACCGCCGCTGATCTCTCGGTGTCACTCGAACAAACCGAACATCTTAATAAAATCTATGACCAAGGGATGTCAGCCGGTTGGGCGGATGACGACTTCATCGGGCTCATACGGCTCCTGGATAAGAAATCATGAGGTTTGTATACGACTGTTTGACATACACCCGCCGCTAGAGCATGTGAGGTGTCCGGCGCCATTTACTAAAATCAGGATTTTAACAAGAAATGCTGGTCGGCTCCGCACGCCGGAAAACCAGGAATGCTCGGAAGCAAAGTTCGTTTCATGAAAGAGAATCGTTGAGTAAAACTTGTCATAAAGCGTACGGAGTGAATGAATGTCTGTAAATCGGCTAACAGAATAATTTTAAGTTTTTACGCCTATCGTTGAGACCGTTGCTGACAGCCCACGGCCCTTCAACTACCGCCAGCCCAGACGCCGCATAAAACTGTTCGAACGCTTTTTTCTGGCCTATCAAATCGCTCTTCTAATTGCTACCCAGTATACGGTAATAGACCATTATTCTTCATGTCTTGGGGTCGTTTTCTGCCCGGTTAGCTGGAAATGCTGCTCGTGGGCGTATGAGCGCCGGTTAATCTCCAACCTCTTTACTTTGACTATCCCTTCCCGATTTCAACGCTGCACCCTCTTTACCAATCGGTCTCTCAATTTATCAAATTCGAATGGTATATATGCATCAGACATATGCATAGTTAACTACAATCATCTGATATCATTATTAATCCTCTACCTTTAGGCTTACCAGTATTGCCGGCGAGTTCAAAGCTACAGAAGCGGACATGATTAAACAAAATAGTCGAGTAAATCAGTGCGCTCATGACAATACGTGGTCCTGGCCACGATCGGGTACACGGAGTTCCCCCTTCTGTTACAATATAAATAGCGTAGGGCTAACGGAAAGGAGATTATCTTATGGAGACCCTTCCTCTCAAATGCGTGCACAGCAACACGGTAGGATCATTCTGCGACTGTATAGCCGATGCGGTATCCGTCGATGTGGCCGCACGGGCTTTCTGCGAGCGGGCAAAAGCCAGCATCGACAAGAATATCACCGGTGATGATCTGGCTGAGCTGAAAAAAGCACTGATGGATATGGAAAGTGAGGCATGCCGTTAGAGCCGAGGGATGCCGATTCATCCGATCTGAATGACTGAAGCCACCGGCAAGAGGTTACCCGATTTTTCAGAAAGGTATATAGCGGCTTGCAATTTGCAACAGGTATCAAGGTTTCGGCATGAAGAGGATCAGCAGCATTCGGACTGACGTAAGAAATAAAAGAACTGACTCTCAGCGGAGTTAGTTCAGACGAGGGAGTTTTCCACAGCGGGATCACTACCCGCAAATGATGGGTACGATCCTCGCGACAGTTATGATGCGAACAAGGGGGTGATTTCATGAAAGCACTTATCATGAGCGCAGATGTGTACGAGGACACGGAACTCCTCGTTCCTTACTATCGACTTCTGGAAGAAGGTATCAAGGTGGACATTGCGTCTATGAGGAAAGGATCGATCAAGGGCAAGCATGGTTACGAAATTGAAGTAACAATGACCTTGGCGGAGGTCAAGGCGGATGACTATGATATTCTGGTGTTGCCCGGCGGCAAGGCGCCCGAGGCGATGCGCAAGGAGCCGAAGGCGGCGGAGATCGCACGGGACTTCGTCATGAAGGGCAAACCGGTCGCTGCCATCTGCCACGGGCCGCAGACGCTGATCACCGCGGGGCTCTTAAAAGGGAGGCACGCCACCTGCTACCGGACCGTTAAGGATGAGTTGAAAGCAGCGGGAGCGATCTACGAGGACAAAGAGGTCGTCGTTGATAGCAATCTCGTAACCTCGCGCCAACCTTCCGATCTTCCCGCATTCATGCGGGAGACCATGAAAATGCTCCGCGGCTTGACAACCAAGGTAAAGGCAGCTTGATAATGCGTCGCTGGCGTAAGGAAGGCTGCAGCTTCAAACTCGTGCAGGAGACGATCAATCAATGCTGCCGACCATGATCAGATAGCAGGTCGGCCGACGGAGGGATTACATTACGGCTCAATTCCTTCCCGTGCATGGAAGCATGATGCCTCACGCATGCCGGTATCATGAATGTTGTTGTCTCACCGCATGCGGGACGTGGGACGGGGCTGGTTGCTAACCTTTGCCCGGTTCGGACTTGCGCCAGTTAGAAGAGATAAGC
The DNA here is from genome assembly GCA_035625205.1 of Nitrospirota bacterium. Classification (GTDB taxonomy): domain Bacteria; phylum Nitrospirota; class UBA9217; order UBA9217; family UBA9217; genus JAJYKN01. The sequence continues at coordinate 20,195 of DASPQB010000062.1, forward strand.
GTTCATGGTCTCAGACTTCATGTGACAATTGGCGGAGGAAATAACACCATGCTCATTGCGGGTTGTGTCGGAGGAAGCCGAATATGTCGGTACATCAATCCGGTGCCCTCATACTTCTCACTTTGACACATAATGAGTGGAATAATGATTATGCTTAACCTTGTGATATGCCAGTTCGTTATCTGCTATTGGCTTCTTTGTTTCGTCTGGATAGCCAATGCTGACCATACATTCAACCTTGATGTGTTCGGGTAGTCCGAGTAGCCCTTGTACATAGTGCTCTGCTGACATCGTCTCCGTATGGTTACGATTCCTAATTTGTATCCAGCAACTGCCGAGGCCCAAATCGTGGGCAGTAACCTGAACAAGTATTGCAGCAATGGAACAATCCTCAACCCATACGTCAGATTTTGTACTGTCAGCACACACTACGATCCCCAGTGCTGCGTCCTGCAGGTGACGTGATCCTTGTTCTCTTGCTCTCGAAAGCTTAGCCAAGAGCTCCCGATCATCAACAACGATAAATTCCCATGACTTACCGTTTCGAGAGGTTGGTGAACGGAGCAATGCTTCTATAAGTACATCGATCAGTTTGTTCTCAAGAGGATGCGGGGTGTATTTACGGATACTTCTGCGAGTGCGTAAGAGGTCGATCATATTGTATCCTCCCAATGGCGTAAACTCTGGAGCGTTTTCTTTGGTTCAAGCAATCGATTCGCAGAAATGCAGGATGTCAAAAAAATTTGTTAACAAGCTTTCTGCCCTTCGTGCTATAGCACAGCTTCTCGTAATCGATCTTCTCTCACGAGCAGCCATCTTCTTCATGAAATAGTCCAGGAGGGCTTCAGGATCCGTTTGAGATGCTCTTCATCTTCGTTCTCATATAATACTTAGAAAGTGTCTAAAAGCATAATTTACCTTTCCGATGGTGGTTATTCGTGTTGTTGCATGGAAAATATATGCAGGTTGCAGCGAATTATCTAAGACCGCCTTATCCACGTTACCCCATCACGAGAGGTGAGGATGACGTTACCCCATCCCACGGCCACAAACTGAGATTGGGCCCCGGACCAAACAACGCCAAACAGGGAATTTGATGTGCCTGAAGCCTGTGACGTCCATCTTACGGCATCGGGAGACGTAAGGATGGTTCCCGTGTCTCCTACGACTACAAATTGCGATCCTGACCACGCAATGCCGCTCAGGCCGTTTGATACTCCGGATGTCTGGGCGGTCCACGTCACTCCATCGGGAGAGGTAAGGATAGCGCCGTTATTTCCTACTGCCACAAACTGTGTTCCTGACCAGATTATACTGCCAAGGGGATCGGTAATGCCCGAGGTCCGCACTGTCCAAGTGACTGCGTCTGGAGAGGTAAGGATGATGCCGTCATACCCGACAGCAACGAACTGTATCCCGGACCAGGTAAGGCCGTAAAGATTCGTAGAAGTGCCGGATGTCTGCAGAGTCCACTGCGTTCCCGTCGGCGAGGTTAGTATGGCGCCGGAACCGCCTACTGTTGCGAACTGAGACCCGGACCAGGCAACACCGTAGAGGTCAGCGGTAGTTCCCGACGTCTGCGTAGTCCACGTTACTCCATCGGGAGAAGTGAGGATGGCCCCTTGATTGCCCACTGCCGTAAACCGTGTTCCCGACCATGCAACATTCAGCAGTGACTCCGTTGTGCCGGAGTTCTGGTATGTCCACGATACTCCGTCGGGGGAGGTTCGGATTATGCCGCTGCTTCCCACTCCCACAAATTGGCTTCCTGACCACACAAGACCGAACAGGCCGCTTTCTGTTGGTTCATTGTCGCCTCCACAAGCCACGAGCACAAACAGAAGCATCGCACAGACAAGCCGTATAGCTGGAGATTTTATCATGGCAACCCTTCTCACTTGCACCATTAGGCAGTGTTACTTAAATGAAAACATCTCTGATTTTCGGAAACATGTGCAAGGTGCTCACTATGCCTATATCACGATCAACTGCTATCAGAAGTTCGCGGCAAGTGTAAGGCGGAATTCACGCGGATCCGCCGGATGAGTGGAAATATCAGCGACACCTGCCGGGGGCTCACCCGGAAGCCGGGATACATAAAAATAGTCAATATCGCTGACCTGCGCGTTAAACAGGTTGAAACAATCAAGGAAGATGCGCCAATTATTGCTGAATTTATAGCCGATCCGGGCATCTACGATTGTGGACGCGTTTGATCGGACACTGTCGTCATCGTACAGCGGACGTGGTCCGAAATATCGCATTCGCAAGCTGCCGAGATAGCCGTCTATGCTGTCAACTGAGGCTCCGGCAGAGGCTACCACCTCGGGTGAGCCTGGAATGTAGGGTCCGACAGGATCACCGACAAAGCGCGCATGAGATAAGGCCAGGTCAGCATCGAGCGTGAACCATGAGGTCGGTGTATAATAGTTTGCCCATTCCAGGCCGTACCGGTGGCTCGCATAGCTCGGTGTGGTTATGCCGTGGTCGCCATCAAAGACAAGCTCGGAGCCCAGATTCAAAGCCCAAAAGGTCAGCTCGCTTTGCGCATGCGGAATTACTGCGGTTCTCGCCCCGATATCGAGCCCCTCTGCCCGCACGAGAGGGGTGACCTTGCTGGTCGGCTCGCCTGTCAGGGGGTCCACCCTCATGGTTGCACCCCGCCCATCATTGCTGTGGAAACCCTGACCGGCATTTATATAGTATTCTGTCTTTTCCCAGGGTCCGAAAATCAGGCTCAGCTTAGGGCTCAGAAGTGAGCCGTGGGCCTCGCCGGAATTGAGGGGATTATTGGCCATAACGTCCCAATAGTAATAGTCTTCGCGGAGCCCCGCTATGCTGCGGAATTTTTCCGACCATTGAAAACGGTTCTGTACATAGATGCTTCCGCTCGTCTGGATGACATGGTCCTGCTCTGTTACGGAAATCAGCTGCTGATCCACGGTATGGTAAAGTCCGACCGGATTGATGTCATCGTTGCGTACCTGCAATCCTATCGTATTGACCATATCGAGACCAGCCAGCTTCGTTATCCAATCATGGCTAACATTGAAACCGGATGTGACCCGATTGTCGTACTGATGAAACTGGTCGCCGTTGACCTGGTCTTCCAGATCATACTCAAAATTATTCCACAAATTCATCTGATATTTGATCACATAGGCATTCTCCCTGGTAATCCCGTTCTCCGATGTCTGTTGCCCTTCCACGGAAAGGCTGTATCGGTACGAATTTCCTGCATCAGTGGGAGAGAGAGAGCCATAACGGGAGATGAGGCCCTCATCTATGGCGCGAAGAGCGACCTGGTTCGTGGCATTCCAGGTACCGTTATACCCCATGGCGGTTATACTGAAGCTGTTTTGCCCGTCACCACGACTGTAGCGAAGCACGCCATTGAGCTTATTGTAGTTGTCAGGATTGACCCAGGGACCGTCATGATGGTACGCTTCGAAACCATAGAGCAGATGCCCTCCGGCAAGCTCCGGGGATCCCGCCACCAAAATCCTGCGATAGCCTTCGGTTCCCATGCCCACGACAGCGATATTCCGCTCCAGCACATTACGGTAATCCATGATGACGGCGCCGGCAGCTGAAAAGTCTCCTTGGTCAGCGTAGTAGGGTCCTTTTTTGTATTGGACGCCGCTGAGAAGCTCCGGCATTAAGAAGTTCAAGTCCGTATACCCCTGCCCATGCGCGTGGGTCGGCTCATTGATCGGCATACCAGCCATCGTCGTTGCCATATCAGTTCCGTGATCGAGGTTAAATCCGCGCAAATAGTACTGGTTCGCCTTGCCTTCGCCGCTGTGTTGGCTGATGATCAGGCCTGGAACATCCTCGAGAATTTCACCGGTCCGCAACAGGGGCCGGTCCTCAATCTGCTTGGGCATAATGGTCCCTTCTGTTGCTGAATCAGCCGAACCCACCAGATTCTCGGTCGAGTCGGTTATCTCTACGGTCTCCAGAGTCTGAACGCCGCCACCGAATACAGCTGTTGCGTACCCAATGACGATAATAAAGATGCCGAGAGTGAGTTTCCACAGGGAGGCGATGTTTGTGGATTCATTATTCAATATCAACCTTCCAAAATAACCTGGAGTTTAATTCAATCCTTGCGCAGTTTTAATGGAGCTTTAATCGACAAGTCGAAAACGCAGCGGTACATCCACCCAAGCAGATATCGGATCATTCCCCTGACGCGCAGGAATAAATGACCAACCTTGCACCGCGGTCAGAGCGGCTTGGTCCAGCACTGAAGATCCTGAGCTTTTTCCAAGACGGACGATTTCAGGTTTTCCTTCGGAGCTAACAAGCACTTGCAGGATTACTGTGCCTTCCAACTTCATACGGCGGGCGATCAGTGGATATTGGGGCTTTGGATTCTTGAGATAAGCGGCGTCAAAGACCGGACCGACAACTACCGCGGCGCTATTACGAGATGCCGCCTCACCGGAATTTAATGCTTCATCTAACGTTTTTTGTGTGGTTAATTCTCCCTGCTTCGATAATGGATTCTCAGCTGCCGGCGTCTCAGAAAGTTTTTCTTGCGGTGGTACCACCGTCTTTGCAACTTCCATTCTTTTCGCCAACCTTTTTAATTGATGTACGACTTGTCCCTGCAAGTCTTTTTTGAATGCATCCGGGGCACTGGTAAGGATCCCGATATCGATGGCAACAGACAAGGGTGACGTCACATACAATCGGCTGACACTGAAGATCAGCGTTAACACCGCTGCATGAATGAGCAAGGAAACCTTTAAGCCTGCGAGTTGATACCTCATTTGAATTCTTCCGTCTGCAAACTGGCCCGCTTGAACTCGAGGTTTTTCACGACATCGAGGACATCTACAAAGGCCTGAAGGTGGCTATTTTTGTCCGCCCTGATGATGATAGGCGTCTCTTTCGGTCTCGCTTTCAGCGATTCTTTTAAGTCGTCCAGAGATATACGTTGCGAGTTCAGATATATGGTTCCGCTTATGTCTATTCCAATGGTCAGCGTCTTAACTATATCTGCCGGGCTCTTCGTCGCCTTGGGAAGTTCAATCGGAAGTGCTCCCGTTGCAAGAAAGGTAGAGGTCGTAAGCACGATCGTAAGAAGCACAAGCATGACGTCGACAAGAGGAATGACATTGATGTAATCAAACTCTTTCTCTTCCATTTTTTATCTCCCAGTGCATCATCAGGACTTTTGCCCTTCTCACCAGAAGGTTGTAAAGGACAATAGATGGAATCGCGACGAGCAATCCCGCAGCAGTAGCCTTCAGGGCGAGGGAAAGGCCAACCATGATCTTCCCGGAGTCCATGAAGCCCTCTTTCCCCATGGTATAAAAGGTAAGCATGATACCAAGCACCGTGCCGAGCAACCCGATATAGGGAGCATTGCTTCCTATGGTTGCAATGAAGTGGAGTTTCTCGGTAAGCACCAGCTCCAGGCTCTTCATGTCACGGTAACTGCTTATATCAAGGTTTTTGTATACAAGATACCTTTCAACCGCTATTGAAACAGCTACAATGCTTAAGAGCAGCATTACCCCCATGATTCCGTAATCAATAGTGACTCTGAGCCATTCCATAGTATTCCCACTCCTCTGCTCCCACAGCATTTCGCGCTCCGGAACATGCCGAGCGTGGCGCTGGTTTCTTTGTCCAGCGATGAGCATCGTGGTGCGATGACATCGATACAAGAAAGCAGGAAAATGACAGTGCTACAATATTCTAAGTCGTGTGATTTGATGCTACGATTATTAATTTAGTAGCACAAAGTAATAATTATGTCAAGTTGTTTTGACCGTTCCCGGTTACTGTACCACAGGGAGAGTTTGATCTTTGACAGGATTGATCTAGGGCCGCGATCCGTTAACCCAGAGCACTGTCAGACATTCCTAAAAATTGCATACAATGGGTTTATACTTCTGCACGGCTAGGAGTCGATCCAGAGCTCTGCAAACACGCCAGTCCGAAACCGGCGGACTATATGCACATGGTTCTGGCCCTGCGCCTTCTAGCCGGGCTTTAAAGCTTTCCTTGGCTACCTCGTTCAATAGCTGATTGACGATAGCGAGCAGCCGCATATTTCCCTTATCGATTGCCTGCATCCTGTTACCTCAGATACCTGTATTCCTCCTGAAAGTTACGTCAATGCTTATAGGTAATATTCGTGACTCCCGCCTTTCAGCTGAACGCAGAGCCGCTGATCCTGGCTTAGGCGAACCTTTATCTCTTTGGACTTCCCGATAAATTGTTAGGAAGTCAATCTTTTTTAGACACCCAAGATTGCCCTCGTCTTGGTTTTATGCTACCATAATTCTCATTCTCGGGATGGTGCAGAGATTCGGGTAAGGTCACGACGCCTGTGTCCTACACACTTGTCCCTGGGGGCCTTTCCACGTGGGTGTGACGTATCTATAATTTCCAGTGATCGGTGCGGATGCCAGCGGTTACGCTAGTCGTTAGAACGTTTGTGTGAAAAGGAATGTATCAAAAATCTATTTCCCATTGACAAAGAGTAGTACCGTTTCACCGCTCTCCGTGACTACAAACCCTCATGGGTACGAGGCCAGACTGCTGACGTGCTGGCATCGCTTAGTGCGGTGAGGCTAACCAAACGAGGCAGGAATGTGGCGCTTTGTGGTATCTACAACAGAGGTCGCGTAGGAAGCCACACGTCTTCTCGTCTCTCACGCTGACACCGGTGTGCAATTACTTCCTTCATACTGGCGCGAGGTCGCCTTCCAGGAATAGACATCTGTTACGGATTCTACCATGGAGGATGTTACAATCGGTTATTATCGATGGACACTAATACCGGTCGACATAAACCAGCTTTTGGAGCCAGCGATATACTCAAGTATATCGGCCCAGGGTTTCTCGTTACGGTTGGCTTTATAGATCCCGGCAACTGGGCTACGAATGTAGCTGCCGGTTCGCTCTATGGCTATGACCTTCTTTGGATTGTCACCCTCTCTACCCTGATGCTGATTCTGCTGCAGCACAATGCCGCACATCTTGGCATCGTCACGGGGTTCTGTCTGTCTGAAGCCTCGACCAAGTTCTTGTCAAAATGGATCAGCAGGACGTTCCTCTTCAGCGCAATTCTCGCAACCATTTCGACCGCCCTCGCAGAGATACTGGGCTCTGCCATCGGTCTCCAGATGCTGCTTGGACTTCCGCTCTCCGTCGGCGCTGTGTTCACCTCCCTCTTCGCCGTATTCATGCTCATCTCCAACAGGTATCGGAATCTCGAGAGATGGATCATCGCTATTGTATCCCTTATCGGCATGTCCTTTCTCTTTGAACTCATTCTTGTTAAAACAGCATGGGGAGAAGCATGCAGAGATTGGGTCACGCCCTCATTCCCCTCTGGCGCAATGCCGGTCATCATGAGCGTGCTCGGGGCCGTTGTGATGCCTCATAACATATTCCTTCATTCCGAAATTATTCAGAGTAGACAGTGGAACCGCCAGGGGGATCAGGCAATCGAAAGACAGCTCAAATTCGAATTATTGGATACCCTTGCCGCCATGGGGGTAGGTTGGGCAATTAACAGCGCAATGATCCTCGTTGCCGCATCCGTCTTTCATGCCAACGGGCTGCCGATTACAGAACTGCCCCAGGCACAGGCAACCCTCAAGCCTCTTCTCGGGAACGTAGCCGCAACAGTGTTCGCTCTTGCACTAATCTTTTCCGGGCTGTCATCTTCAATAACGGCAACCGTTGCGGGAGGGAGCATCTATGCCGGAATTTTCATGGAGCCCTACGACCCAGCTGACAGCCACTCGCGTCAAGGGATCTTCATTACCGTGATAGGTGCTCTTATCGCGATTTTTTTAATACGCGACCCTTTTAAGGGTCTCATCTGGAGTCAGATCATCCTCAGCATCCAGCTCCCGTTCACGATCTTAGTTCTCCTGTTTCTGACCTCATCTCAAAAGGTGATGGCGAAGTTCACAAACTCGGTAAGGGATAAAATTCTGCTCTGGTGCACTGCGGTCATTGTAATAATCTTGAATATTATGTTGTTCGTGCAATCTCTCTAGTCCTCTGATACCAATCATCTGCTCAAGGGGTACGCAAGGGATGGAAACCGTTCGGGCATCCCCAACATATACTTTTTTCGTTCTTTGTCACATGGTTAAATTCAGCTATATTTTGTGAAGTTGCCGTACTCATGTCTTCATGAAGCATGCATGTACTCCAGATTGAAGGGATGTGCAGAATGAATCTTGAACTCATCGTCGTATCCCTTCCCTATTCCCACTCGATACCGTTGACATTGCCTTTAATCAGGCATATATTCGTCCGTGATGACGTCAATCGTATGATAGGGTAGCTGATAATTGGATAATATCGCAAATGCGAAGTTCCTTCCGATTTCCGTCGCTTATTTTTTCGATGAAAGGGCTAAGCCCATGAACAACAATCTTCTGCAGAAACTCCAGGTATTCAGACAACTCTCCGGGGGATTTCGAGCCTCGCGTGTGATCCTTACTGCGAACAACTATGCCGTCTTTGAACACCTCAAGACGCCGAAGACCGCCAGTGTCCTGGCCAAGAGGATCAAGACCGATCGCCGCGCAACAGAAATCCTTCTCGATGCCGTAACAGCCCTCGGTCTGCTCACGAAAACAGGATCAAAGTACAGAAACACGTTGCTTGCAGCGATCTTTCTCGTGAAGAAGTCACCTTGGTATCAAGGAAACATGCTGAGTCACTCGGACACCCTCTGGAAAACCTGGTCCGGTCTGGACGAGGTACTAAAAACAGGCATGCCGAACCGGACAAGAGAACGCCACCATGAATCGTTCATCAGGGCCATGCATGATAATGCGGTCTTTCGCGTAAAGGATGTGATAACTGCTGTTGATGTCCGTGGCATTAAAAAAGCGCTCGATCTCGGTGGCGGGCCGGGGACATACAGCATTGAGATGGCACGTCAGGGAGTTTCCGTTACGCTCTTCGATCAGCCGGATACCATGGTAGTCGCCAAGAAGATTGTAAAGGCATCAACCGGAAAGAATATTGAATACCTTGGTGGAAATTTCCACTCCGATGATATCGGCAGCGGTTACGACCTCGTATTCATTAGTCAGATCGTCCATTCGCTTTCGATTAACGAAAGTATGGCGCTCTTGAAAAAATCCTATAACGCTCTGAACCCGGGAGGCAAGATAGCAATCCAGGAATTCTTCCTGGGAAAAGATCGTGCCCACCCTGTTCCTGGAGCACTTTTCTCGGTAAACATGCTTGTCAATACTACAGCAGGCAGGTGCTATACGATGCAGGAGATGAAGACGTGGCTTATAAAGACGGGCTTCAGAAGCATCAAAGAGACCAGTCTTGGCGATACAATTGTAATGACCGGTAGGAAAAAGAAATCGTAGAGGAACGGTGGTTTTGCAATAGTTTCAAGCAATGTTCATTCCTTCCTGTCTTGCTGAACAATGCCATGAGAAATCAAGAAGTAATACTTATCCTCCAGTCCCTTAAATACAGCTGCTCCGGGCAGCCTCCACCTCCGGATTGAAACCACGGGGCTTTCCTGATAATGTTCAAATTGCAAGTACTCTTCTTGAAACTCCTTTATTGTTGCCAGGACTTATTTCAAAAAGCTTTCAAACTTTCTTGCTTTCGTTCGCGCAGAGCCTCTTTGCTGCGATATCGTGAAGCAGCGGTACCTTGAAGGGCTCTACAGAGCCCATCCCTTTCTCCATTGGGTTCGAGGTGCAGGCAGGAACTTATCAGGCTTTTGCGAAGCTCGGCTAAGCCACCCTGGATTCAGGCATGGTAATCTCCTCGCTTACGCACCAAAACCATGAATTTTTATGACCGCCGTTCGCGTTTTACCCCTTGGTGTTAGGAACGTCAACAATGCCGCAGCTCTGAGAAATATCGGCATTGTGCTTAAGATGGTTCCCCTGTTGGGATAGACAAGAATCAAATCGTAATAATCCCACCTGGAACGGTGCTGGACCAGGCGGTGAACCGTATGAGACTGCTATGCTATCGGATTGCCGATCGCCCCCCATAAAAAAAAGCGAGAATCGTATAGATTCTGATAATCAGCTGCAAGCAAAGCGGCTTTTCGTCCGCGCGATACACACCACGACGGGAAGATTGGGAATCCATAGATCGCTCATTTCACAGGTTATCGCCGCAGCTGAATGGAGCGCTAGAGCCGATTCTTTAATTCCAGAAACGATTTCTGCCATGATTTTGAAAGTGTGGAAACTGCAAGAACCTTCTCGATCCCTTCACCGTTTTTCCGATCGTCATGATAAATACGATTGGCAAAAGAGATTGTTACCCGACGCGGATCCTGTTCAACTAAGGAGAGAACGTCACCTGAGCTTACTCTTCCCCCCTCGAGCACCCTCAAGTAGAAACCCGTTCGGCCGGAATCCACAACAAGCTTTACGAAATCCTCCCTGCCGTACCGGGCAGCAAGCGTCGAGCATGGTTGGCGCGGTTGGCTCACCTGCACCGTTGCCGTGCCCGCTCTATAAATATTACCGATGCAGACATTATCCTCGTTCATATCCGTCACAGAAAGGTTTTCGCCAAATGCCGCATCTGGCATTTTTCTTCCGAGTATCTTTTCCCAGTGTTCGTAATGATCGATGGCGTAGACACAGACAGCCTTGTCGCTCCCGCCATGGTGCTTCAGATCGCCCACACCGTCTCCTTCAAAACCCTCCTCCGACAGCACGAGAGGGATCGAAACCGTTTTTTTGCACATGCCTGTAATGAATTCTTTGCCGTTAAATATCTCCTTCTTCGGGAGACCGATGTTGAGTGTCCTGATTATCATGCACGAACTCCTTTCCGGAAATTAGACTTTTCTTGGAAAGCCGAAAAAAGACAAAAAATCCCTATTACTTTCCCAGAATACTCGCTCTAAGAAACTGACTGCAAAAAGCCAAAATATGAATAGTTATTTTTAAAATGTCAATTAGTGGGAAAATAATGTTTATTATATCAAAAGGTTCTATCTAATCGTTATACTATCATATGCACTATGTGCTGGCTCTTACTATACAATGTAATACTATATACGTACTATTAAAATCTTCTGTTATCTACCAATTCATGGGATTACAATATGATAAAATTAACAAATATAATAAATTCTGTTTATTTCCCTCACCTTACCAAGTCGTTTATTCGGCGCAATTTTTAAATGATGTTTTTTTACATCAATGCTAGCGGGACCGTAGAATGAAGGTTGACCATCCAAGATGCGATCAGCTTTTTATGCAACCTAAAAGGCAGGTCAATTCTCTGTTGAATCGGCTTTTCTGTAAAGGAGAATAGGTGTTGAAAAAGATTAGCAGCCGTCTTTTCAAAACTTGGCCAAATGCCTACAAAGACCGGGAAGGTTAATACCTGAAAGGAAATCATATGCGTTTACTTGATCTCGATTCTGCGGCAGCCCATATTAGGCAAGAATGCATAGATAACCAAGAAGCGGGACATTCCCCGTTTTTTTTCATCATAGGCGCAGGTGTTTCCTGTCCGCCAATTCCACTGGCGAGGGACATCATTGCTGCATGCAAGTCTATGGCAAGCCAAGATGGCAGATCACAGGAACGGCCGGCTGATAAACTGATTGATGCTTATTCTTATTGGTTTGAAAAGGCTTATCCGCAACCGCTCCAGCGCCTACAGTACCTGCAAACGCTGGTTGAAGGCAAACCTATCTCGCATGCTAATTTTCGTCTCGCTCACCTGTTATTAGATAACACCATTACGAACATCGTCGTAACGCCAAATTTTGATGACTTTCTTGCCAAGGCATTAACATTATTTGGAAAACAGCATATCGTATGTGACGATACGGGCACCGTAGAACGTATCGATCCGGAGAAAAACGACGTGCAAATCATTCAGGTTCATGGGTCATACCGGTTTTACGACTGCCGTAATCTTCGTGGGAAAATGGAAGCAACATCACAGCCCGCGCATGACACATCCTGGAAGATGGTATCTCTGCTTGAAAGGGTCATGTCGAACCGCTCACCGCTTGTCGTCGGCTACGGCGGCTGGGATGGCGATATCATAATGACATCCCTCCAGAGGCGCCTTAGTAGTCCACTGCCCTGCGACCTGTACTGGTTCTGTTATCGGCGATCTGATATTGCTCTTTTGCCAGATTGGCTAAGAGAGCATCAGCAGATCTATTTTGTCGTTCCACCGCAAAAGGAGGCCAGCCTTCAGGTACACGGCGACTCGACTATGCCAGAGCGTATCCTAGGAGACCGGGAAGAAAACGATATACAAGACGAAACGCGGCATCGCCACAATAAAGAAATCGGAGAGCCAACATTACCTGCCAGACTGATACTGGAAAGGTTTATTGGATCATTTAATCTGCAGTCTCCGGAATTAACGAAAGACCCGCTGAGCGTTTTTGAGAAATCGCTTCGCAGCAGTAATATCGAGGACCATCCTCTAAATATGGATTCGGATATTTATTTCATTCAGCAAGTTATCGATCGGATCAGGCGCGCCAAAGACCTTGAAGCTTCTCATAATAGAGCACACGCTCAGCTTGAAGCAGTTCGAGATGCCGTTCGTTGTTCTCAGTATCGTGAGGCAATACAATTGTCAACCATGATGCGCAGGGATTCCTTCGCAGCTCGGCAAATTCGCGAATTTATTGATGTAATTTGGAAAGCGAGTACCATGTTAAATGATAATTCACGAGAAGAACTGGACGGTTATGATCTACTTATCGATAGCATCGACACGTTGAAAGCGAAAGAAAAAGCAGATATCGCTTCCTCAAGGCGTTTAGCAATGGCCCTATTCAAGAAAGGTAATATCCTTGGTCAGCTTAATCGGAATGAAGAGGCAATCATGGTTTACGATGACATGGTGAGGCAATTCGGAGAATCGACCGATCCAGCATTGCGAGAACGAGTAGCAAATGCCCTGGTCAACAAAGGTATGACCCTTGGCCGTCTTAATCGGAGCAAAAAGGCGATAGAGGTTTACGATGACGTGGTGCGGCGATTTGGAGAATCACCTGAACCAATGTTACGAGAGGAATTATCAATTGCCCTGGTCGACAAAGGAATGACGCTTAGCCGTCTTAATCGGAGCGAAGAGGCGATAGAGGTTTACGATGACGTGGTGCGGCGATTTGGAGAATCACCTGAACCAATGTTACGAGAGGAATTATCAATTGCCCTGATCAGCAAAGGTTACAGGCTGGGCCAGCTTAATCGGAGCGAAGAGGCAATTGCGGTTTACGATGATGTGGTACAGCGATTTGGAGAATCATCCGAGCCGGCATTGCGAGAGCGGGTAGCAAAAGCCCTGGTCAGCAAGGGTTACAGACTTGGTAAGCTTAATCGGGGCGAAGAGGCAATTGTTGTTTACGATGACGTGATGCGGCGATTTGGCGAGTCATCCGAGCCGGCATTGCGAGAACAAGCAGCAAATGCCCTGGTCAATAAAGGTATGACCCTCGGCCGACTCAATCGGAGCGAAGACGAGATTGCCGTCTATGACGACGTCGTGCGCCGATTCGAAGAATCAGTCCAGCCGGCATTGCGAGAGCAGGTAGCAAAAGCCCTCATCAACAAAGGTTACCGATTGGAACAGCTTAACCGGAGCGACGATGAGCTTGCCGTCTATGATGACATAGTGCGTCGATATGGAGAATCGACTGAACCAACATTTCGAGAGCGGGTGGCAAAGGCCCTGGTCAACAAAGGCTACAGACTGGGACAGCTCAATCGGAGCGAAGAGGCAATTGCGGTTTACGATGATGTGGTACAGCGATTTGGAGAATCATCCGAGCCGGCATTGCGAGAGCAGGTAGCAAAAGCCCTCGTCAATAAAGGCTACAGACTGGGACAGCTTAATCGGAGCGACGATGAGATTGCCGTCTATGACGACGTCTTGCAAAGATTTGGAGAATCATCCGGGTCAGCATTGCGAGAGCAGGTAGCAAAGGCCCTCGTCAACAAAGGTTACAGACTGGGACAGCTTAATCGGAGTGAAGACGAGATTGCGGTCTATGACGACGTCGTGCGACGATTTGGAGAATCAGCTGAACCTGTATTTCAAGAACAAGTAGCAAAAACTCTGGTCAACAAGGGAATGACCCTGGGACAGCTTAATCGAAGCGAAGGCGAGATTGCAGTCTATGACGATGTCCTACGTCGATTTGGAGAATCGACCGACCCAGCAGTTCAAGAGCAGGTAGCAAAAGCCCTGCTTAGCAAAGCTTATAGACTGGGACAGCTTAATCGGAGCGAAGAGGAGATTGCAGCCTATGATGACATCGTGCGAAGATTTGGAGAATCGACCGAGCCAGCATTGCGAGAGCGGGTAGCAAAAGCCCTGGTCAGCAAAGCTTACAGACTGGGCCGACTCAAGAGGAGCGAAGACGAGATCGCAGCCTATGACGATGTCGTGCGACGATTTGGAGAATCAACCGAGCCAGCATTGCGAGAGCGGGTAGCAAAAACCCTGGTCAGCAAAGCTTACAGACTGGGACAGCTTAATCGGAGTGAAGATGAGATTGCAGCCTATGACGAACTGGTACGACGATTCGGAGATTCAGCCGATCCGGCACTGCGAGAGCAGGTGGCAAAAGCCCTGGTCAGCAAAGGTTACAGACTGGGTCAACTTGATCGGAGCGAGGAAGCAATTTTGGTTTATGATGACGTCGTGCGACGATTCGGAGAATCAACCGAGCCGGCATTGCGGGAGCAGGTGGCAAAAGCCCTCGTCAACAAAGGTTACAGGCTGGGCCGGCTTAATCGGGGCGAAGGCGAGATTGCTGTTTATGACGACGCGGTGCGGCGATTGGGAGGGTCAGCAGA
>DASPQB010000063.1:0-6900 GCA_035625205.1 Nitrospirota bacterium
CTGTGGTTCACCGCGCGTGAGCGTTCCCGTCTTGTCAAGTATGATGGTATCGATTTTCTGTGCACGTTCGAGGCTCTCGGCGTTTTTAAAAAGGATGCCATGCTCTGCGCCTTTTCCCGTACCGACCATGATTGCCGTAGGCGTAGCCAGACCCATTGCGCAGGGACAGGCAATGATCAGTACGGCGATGAAGTTGAGCAGTGCAAAAGTAAATTTATGTTCAGAAGGTCCGAAGATATACCAGGTCAGGAAAGTAACCAGGCCAATGCCGATGACGGTCGGTACGAAGATGCCTGAGATGTAGTCGGCCAGACGCTGGATCGGAGCTTTCGATCCCTGGGCTTCCTGGACCATGCGTATGATGTGGGCAAGCATGGTATCTTTGCCGACCTTAGTGGCCTCAAAGGTGAACGCGCCTGTTTTATTTATCGTCGCGCCAATTACCGAATCACCACTTTTTTTGTCCACCGGAAGACTTTCTCCGGTCAGCATGGATTCGTCGATCGTTGAAGTTCCATTTATGATTACTCCGTCCACGGGGATTTTTTCTCCAGGCCGAACAACGATCATTTCCCCCGATTCCACCTCCTCGATGGGGATGTCCTGCTCGTTGCCCTTGCGGACCACCTTTGCCGTGCTTGGTTGGAGCCCCATCAATTTCTTGATTGCTTCACCGGCCCGGGTCTTGGCGCGTAGTTCAAGATATTTTCCAAAAAGGATGAGTGTGATGATCATCGTGGCCGTATCGTAGTACGCACCGCTGTGACTGTCATAGTGCCCAAGCATGTTCGGAAAGAACGTGAGGACTACGCTGTAGCCATAGGCCGCGCTGGTTCCCACGACCACGAGGGTATTCATGTTTGTCCCGCCGTGCTTGATCGATGCCCAGGCGTTCTGGTAAAAGTGGCGACCTGCCCAGAACTGGACCGGAGTCGCCAGAACGAACAAAATGCACAACATGGTTCGGTACGGAATGACGGCTGGCAAGGGAAGCATGTCCTGGAAACTCCCGATCATGACGAGTACCGAGAGAACCGCACTTGTAATGAGTTTGGTGCGGAGTTCGGAAAGCTCACTCTCGCGGGCCTCTTTTTCTATATCGAGAGCTGATCGGCCCTGCTCCTGCAGCGGAAGCCGGAATCCTGCTTTTTCGATGGACCTTCGGATATCACGCAGGCCGATCTGGCCAGGGAGGTATTCCAGTTCAATAGTTCCGGTCGTTGCGTTGATACGGCTCCTGATGACCCCGTCTATCGGAAATAGGACGCGTTCAAGCTCTTGCAGCCGGGAAACGTCGAGGTCAATGATCGGGATCGTTGTTGTTTCTGTGACTGCCTTGTATCCAAGTTCGTTGATGCTCGTTATGAACTTGTCAATCCCGATAGCGGCTGGATCGAACTCGATGACAGCCTTTTCGTTAGCGTAATTGACGTTCGCGCTCTTTACACCGATAAGTTTTGAAATGTCCTTTTGGATAGCTGTCGCGCAGTTGACGCACGTCATGCCTTTTACAGGGATAACGGTTTTTTTAGTGTTCATAAGGGCATTTTACCACAAAGTTGCAATGGGGCAAAGGAGGAAGGCAAAGATAACTTGCAACAAAACAATTTTAAAATGTATCAAACACGTGAGCATCGGAAATGGTATAGGAGAATGGGAAGCAATGGCCGCCAGCCCCGGTATGAAGGATCTGGTCGCTTCAGCCTGCACGAAGGGAACCACCTCCCTTTGGCTAGGCGGTGAGTTGGCCGCTCTTGAGAGTTACTTTGAAATGCAGAAGTCAAAGACGACCAACAGCAAATTCCGGAAGTCACATGCGTTGAACCAAAAAGGGTGTCGTCAGCGCTTCCACCTCCTCCACAGCTTTACCAAATCTTTTTGTCCGCGATGCAGAAGCTCGCAGCGTCTCCGCGATCATCGTGGGGGTCCTGAAGGACCTCAGAGAAGCCAAGGATTGGGGAAAGAGCGGCAACCGACAGCTCCACAAATAGCCATTTGACTAGATCGTCAAGATGCTGTCGTACAAAGCCAGACTCAAAGGAACCAGCGTTGTAGAAGAAAATGAACATTACACGAGCCAGACCTGCCGTGTATGCAATACGAGGGACAAGGCTGGCCGTGTGCATCGTGGCCTCAATGTCTGCAAGCATTACGAAGACGCAATCCACGCCGATGTAAAAGGTGCAATCAACATTCTTAAAAAGTATCTCCCGGAGTAGTGGCTGTTTGACACAGCCTTCGGTCAACCGGTTCGTCTGGAGAAATACCAGGCCAGGAGTAAAAGCCCATGAATCGGGAAGGCTGCAAACATCTCTGCTGCATACGAAAACAGAATCAGTAGTGGACCTTAGTAGGAGGGCCTGATTCGGGAATCTTCCGCCTTCCGGCCGGAGAGGATGTCATGATACTGCCTGACTCATCGGGCCTTACCTCTTCGATCAAGATCGTCCGGTCCAACACTGGATTCATTGTAATCATATTGATCAATAATGTCTCCGATACATTTATGCGGCATGGTGAGTTCTCTCTAGCACTGCTGCTGCGCTTAAACATCAACAAAGCCTGTAACCTTGGTTGGAAACTCAGTATTAGCCACGATGGCGGGGCTTGAGGTTAGAACAGGTATCGTGAGCTGAATGATTCATCCATACAGCGGTCCTCTCGTTGAATATCCATTCCAGAAGGCCTCCCACTGCCGCGGCGATATATTCCGGTTCGTTATTGATTTGAGCGTTGGTTTGCATCACTCTTAGGACTTCACGGTATGGCATATTCCCGGTGATATAATCGTTATAGGGTCCGTCATTCCCGTGTCTTTACATCAAAGAAGAACCGTTGGCATAGGTGATCATCCTTCGTATCCTATTCACACTGCTATTGGCTTAATTGAGTTAACAAGTTCGATTACTCGTCAAGATACACTATTAGCAAGCATTGCACTTTTTTTAGGGGAAAAAGGTAGCAAGTCTTAAGAGGTGAAGAAGACAAAAACGAATCTGGTCATTGATCACAGGACTCAGTTCGTCTGTCGCAGGTTTATTTATTTTCTTTTGGTGTCCATCAATGCCTGAACGGGTTTAAGACTGTATGGGCTGCCATGTTCAATAGCCGTAAGCACCGTCCCTCCACCGGTAAAGAAATAGTAGCTTGCGTCATCCATGACCGAAAGGTAGAGTCCCGGAAGAAGGTTCTTGAATTCCTGAAGCGTGTCACCACCGCCGTACATTTTCATTGCGTACCGGTTAAGGTCAATAGTGTTATCGAGCGCCTGAGAACCCGCCGTAAAGTGCGGGGTGAAACCCATGACGGCATTGACGAAGATGGTCTTTGCCGTAGCGATGGCCTCAGCAACGGTCTTTTCCTCAAAGGATCGGGGATCAATATCAGTAATAAATGAGTAGGACCCGCCGCGCTTAAAGTCTTTAATGGAGATTGTCCGGTATCTTCCTTCGATCTTGTCTTCCAAAACGTCTGATTCTACAATCAGAGGAAGCTCGACAATCTTTTTCGCTCTGCAATCTTTTTCCACAAGCTCTTGCGCTAGCCCGCTATCTTCCTCACTCACACCTTTTATCCGCACGCCATACTTGGCGCAAAGGTACGTATTGTAAATGACGCCGCCAAGAACCAGTCTGTCAACTTTGTCATAGAGGGCATTAAGCGGCTTGATTTTAGTATCGTATTTTGCTCCAGCGACAACTGCCAGAAAAGGCCGCTCCGGGTTCATCACGCCTTCGAGGTTCCTGATCTCCTGCTGGAGCAGGAACCCGGCATAGGATGGGAGGTGTCTTGTGATATCGTACGTGGAGGCGTGGGGCTGCCATGAACCGAAGGCGTCATTTATATAGATGTCAGCCAAACCCGCGAGTTGGAGTGCGAAGCGCTCGCGGACCTCTCCTTCGGCTTCCTCTCCTTGGAACCAACGCGTGTTTGGAAGGTAAATACCTCCAATCTTTCGTTCCCGCAGATCTCGGATTGCAAGGTTAATGGAGGTGTCGATCCCGGCGATTCCGCGAACGGGGTCTATGGGAAATTGCGGGATATGGAGTTTTGTATGGAGCTTCTGTTCAAGATAGTGCACCACCGGCTCGACTGACTCTTCAGGCCTGCATGTAATCGCCGCGGTTTTCTTATCTTTCGGCCTGCCTACATGGGTCATCAAGACCGGCCTTCCGCCACGCTCTACGATATGGAAGAGTGTCCCAATGGTCCGGTCGATGCGATAGGGGTCCCGTATGGCGCCGCCCTTCACGACATTGTGATCAAATCGGACAAGCACTATTTTCCCCTGCAGGTCTGCGTCCTGGATCAAAGGCAAATCGAGATGCAATGGTTTCGTCATCATGACGAGCGTCTCCTCTTGTCTTGGTATGAATTAGTGAATAGACTTACAACGATTTAATTATAGCAGCCAAAAAAGATGGGAGCAATCATTTCTTATCAAAAGTAATAATTAAATAGTAGGAGTGTGTCTATTTTCTTTCCGGCGGCCTTGGCGAGAGGTGAGTGATTGATCAAATGGTTGAACGTCGTTCGACCGTTAGGAGAGTCCGCTTGGCGCTCTGCCTTTTCCAAATGTTGGTTGTGGTCAAGACGACCGCGGGTGTTTGATATGAAGCAAGAGGATTGCGAGTCCGACGTACCGCTGCATTGGCAATGCGAACGCACTCGTTAAAAAAAGAGCATGCCATCGTACTCCAGCGCATAGGTAATCAGGTGTATCCCGCCCACGATTTGAGTGCCTTCGATTAGATCTTCTTTCGAAAGGTTTCGGTTTTTTGCTACCTGTTCACAGAGCTGGAACTTGACTCCTACGGCGAGAGCTTCGGAGACCCGCTGTTCAAATGTAGGTACTCCGGGCGCCAGGATGCCTTCTTCCTTGATTTTCCCTTTGATGACCGCATCAGCCCCATCTTGGACGCAGTAGACGACTGCATCACAACCGGAACACTGAGCAATTGTTGCGAACATGATCGCGGATTTGATCTTTCCAATGTCATTTGCTCCGGTTGATAATTGAACGGCGAACTTTTTACGGTGTTTTCGGGCCACTTCTTCCATAGTTTTCTCCCTGTATCGTAAGGAATTAGCTTATGTACGGATGACAGGAATGAGCATCGCATAATTGATGAGCAGCTATCTCATCATGCAATTGAGCAAAAAAAAGCCTACGGGTTTTCCTTCAGAGCGACCCTAAGCCTTTCTGACATTTTATTTCTTGCCTTCGTTCGGCACGCCGCATATCTCGTCGGCTTTTGCTACGCAGATCTAAAAGGTACCTTTTCCCATCTCGATGATGACCGGTAGTACCTCGAACGGTAACCCCCATTCCTCAAGCGCTACTTAGGTACGATACGCGGAACCTGGACCTCACCGGTCCGGACGCTCTCGGCCGTAAGCCTACGTCAACCTACAGTGAGGTCTTTCCGACAGAGTTAAGGCTTTTGCGAAAAAAACCCCCATGAACGCGGGAGTGTGAAAAATGAGCCCGAATATTGAGGTTTCACAATGGTTAAGCGTAAATGAGGGGTAGCAACCATGAATGCAGCCGTGTCAAACAGTTTCATAACAATTGCTATAAGGATTCCCTTCCTAAACATGTTTCGCGGGTTGCTTCCTCATCGAGGAAAATGAATGAGGGCCGCTGCCGACGTCCCGTTTTTACAAGCCGACATACCGAACAGTAAGATGACGTTAACATGAAGAAAAAATCAATAAAAGGACTTGCTGGTGCTTATAGAGACATCGCTCGGTCCTTCATGCTACGAGAGTCAGACAGTAAATTCCAATTCGGAGAAAAAATACTTTATTTCAAAAGCCGCGGTCTCGACTGCGTCTGAACCGTGAACGCTATTCTTTTCGAGATCGAGGGCGAATTCTTTGCGGATCGTGCCCCGATCCGCGTTTGCGGGGTTCGTGGTTCCCATGAGTTTGCGCCACGCAGCAATGGCGTCTTGCTTCTCAAGCACCATGGCAATACAGGGCGCCGAAGACATATAGGATGTCAAACTTTCAAAGAATGGTTTACCTTTGTGTACGGCATAGAAACCCTCGGCCTCCTTTTTGGTGAGCCAAAGTTTCTTCATGGCGACGATCGTAAACCCGTTCTCCTCAATCTTGGACAATATCTTTCCTGAAATGTTTCTGCTGACAGCATCTGGTTTGATTATGGCAAAGGTCTTTTCCAATGGGTCCTCCTTCCATGTAAAACGAATTTAAAGCAGGTATACTACCACGGATGAACTCGAATCCAAACGAAAATTTATACTTTATATTTGTCCGTGTATTGATAAAAAACGGGTGAACACTTGGAGCATGTGCCGCAGAAACAGTCAGAGGTTCATCTCAATGAGAAGGTCTTTTAAAAGATGGAAAAAGTATTAAGGTCGTTTTCGGAAGAATTTCTCTGCGTTCGTTACCATATCAGGAAACAAACTCTGATCAGTGTCCCTCTCGCAACATTCTTCTTTTGGTTTATTCATAAACGAACGTACACGAGACAGTAAGTGCTCTCATGAATGCTACGTGGGTATGGCTGTTATTACCTATCCGCAACTTCTTTGATGAAGGGGCCTAGGACCATGTCCTTGTAACCTTTCCCCTGAGGGATCACAGGATAGACTGCTTCCTCGCGGTCAGTAACGACCTCGAGGAAGCAGGGGCCCTGTGCCGCAAAAAACTCTTTGAGCGCAGGTTCCAACTCTTTCCGCGAGCGGATCTTGCGGCACCATGTGAAACCGCATTCTTTCGCGATGTTGGAAAAGTTCGCGTCAAAGTCACGTTCTGATCCGGTGAACTGCCGGTTGTAAAAAACCGCCTGGATGGACCTCACCATGCCGTCTGCATGGTTGTTCAGCATGATCACTTTGATGGGCAGTCGTAACGAACCGATAGTATGAA
>DASPQB010000064.1:0-3375 GCA_035625205.1 Nitrospirota bacterium
ACTTTTCATTATGACACGGGATGTCAAAGCGCCCGGCACAATTCTCGATATCGCTCTTCATCTGCCCAATGGCACGATCTCAAAATTGCGAGGTAAAGTAAGGAGATTCTTTGAAACAGTTACCGAAAAAATCATAAGAAGCACAGACGGCATGGGCATAGAGATTATAGAAAAAGATCCAAATTATCTTCATTTCATCAGATCTTTACTCGCGAAGTCAGAAAAAGATTCATCTTGCCAGACGTCTCAAATGGACGTGGAGTTTATACAAAAGCGACATAGAGAGCCGATGCCTGAGAAACGGACAGTCAAATACGATGGAAGACAAAGAGATTTTTATGATAACGAACCTCAGCCCTTGAAAGTGCGAGGTAAAGAACAGGAACAACACCTCATGCATTTGGATTCAGAAAATAAAATTACGATCAGAATAAGTTTTGACGAAATACTGCTTAAACACATTTCAGAGAGGCCGAAGGCCTAGAGCGAAAAATTGTTCACATCAAAAGGACTGGAGAGGTTCTTCTAAGCAGTTTTGTTCTGGCACAACATTATGGAGAGTACGATAGGCATTTGATACCGTAAGTGCAAAATACTTCTAATATGTACTAGACAGCATTTCCGTATACA
This sequence comes from Nitrospirota bacterium, assembly GCA_035625205.1. GTDB lineage: Bacteria > Nitrospirota > UBA9217 > UBA9217 > UBA9217 > JAJYKN01. The sequence goes on from DASPQB010000064.1 coordinate 631, forward strand.
GGTTTTGTAAACGCGTTTCTCTACTTGGGCAAATTATGCATTAATTGTTATTCGATGGCCCTGATGAAGTACCCCCATCGGGTTCGTTCCTGTGCCAAGGGTATAATTTACCAAGACAGTCAGGACAAATACCGTGACTGAACGTGACATCTGCATGCTCTGAAAAATATTTCTCGACACTGTGCCAATAGTTTTTATCATCCCGTATGCTCTTGCAAGAAGCACAGATAGGAAGGATATCCTGAAGCTCTGTGATTTCTGTAATGTCTTCAAGAACTAAAAGCAAAAATGATTTATCCTGATATTCAAAGGGCGTTGCTGTCACAAGAAAGTGATACTCTCGCAACACATCTCCTTCTACTACCCGCAGAGTGTGAGTCCGTCGAAATTGCTTCAGCCCCTGAAAGGCGGCAGTGATAGAATTCCGTATAACGCAATCCTTGCATGCTTCCGCATATCCGCATCCCTCGGGTTTTTCCATGGAGTGAATACAGCGCAACGCGTGTCCGCATCCCATCTTGATGTATTTCCCCTGCTCCATCTCAAAAAAGGAACTGGCGGATTGGTTGTAATCAATGATATGCGCCTTCTCATCAACAACAAAAATAGACAACGGCATAGCATCGATAATGAAATTAACGAAACTATCTCCTTCAGCGAGTCTTTTTGACATTAGAATCCTTTACGTGACGAAGTTAATTTTTTATACTCTTTTATTGAGATGGTTGTCAAGAAAAAGCAGCAATGTCTGTCAAGGCAAGGTAAAAAAGTACGGCAATGGCCGTTCCAACCTCCAGGGGGAGGACAAGGATTTCCATAGAAAATGCAAGTCATTAATCCCGTTTGCAACATTTGTTAACGCAAATACTGACTATTAGTCACCTAATAATCCTCACCCCGGTCATCTCAGTTCGCATGGCATATTTTATTCCGAAGCATGCTGCAGCTTTTGGCATGTGTCTTTCGAGCAAGAGAAGAAATCCTATGTTAAAAAGGAGTGCTACGATCGCATTCAATGTACGCTGTCATATTGGATTCCGGACGGTCGTTTTGTTAGGCCGAATTGGATAGAGATTTAGGCACTCTCCATAGCAGACATGTGACGCAAATTAGTGATGTCGCGCAAGGGCGAATTGCCGAACAGACGGCTGTACTCTCGGCTAAATTGGGAAGGGCTCTCATAGCCAACCTGAAACGCCGTGGATGCGGCATCCAGACCTTCTGTGAGCATTAACCGCCTCGCTTCGTTTAAACGCAACCGTTTCTGGTACTGCAATGGACTCATTGCCGTCAACGCGCGAAAATGATGATGGAAGGTCGATGTGCTCATATTGAGTTCCGTTGCAAGGTCATCGATACTCAACGGCCGTGTGAAGTTACCCTTCAGCCAATCGATTGCCCGTGCTATCTGTTGACTCTGACTTCCCGATGACGCCATCTGGCGCAGACGCACACCTTGATCGCCCACAAGCAAGCGGTAAAATATTTCTCGCTGGATGATCGGCGCAAGGATCGGGATGTCTTTTGACTCATCGAGCAAATCGATCAACCGTTGAAAGGCGGTGAGCAGCGGCAATGTGACCTCGCCGACCGCCATTGCGCGGCTTGATTGCTGCGCACGCGGCGGGGGAAGATTGCTGTCAACCATCAGTTGTGACAGATCGCGCTGATTAAGTTTCAATATGAGTCCCAGGTAAGGCTTCTCCCGGCTCGCTTTGATAATCTGGACAACCGTGGGTAGATCCACGGACGTGATCAAAAAATGCTGCGCGTCATACACGTACGTCTCGTCTCCTAGCAGGACACGTTTGGCCCCTTGTGCGATCATGCAAATGCGGGGTTCATACATGACGCTCGTCGGCTTGGTCTGTTCGTCCCGCCGATAAAGTGACAAGCCTGGGATCGCGGTCATGACCCGGTCGCCTTTATCGGTCCATCGGGCAATGCTTTTTCCCAAAGCTTCGAGCGCAACTTCCATGCTGTTATTCTTAAACGTCCTACTCAGGGCTTGCGTTCCCATTAGTGCCTCCTGACTCATATTACCAGACCACACTTCATTGTAACAACCATTTATCGAGAAGCTCGGCCTATTAGGCAAGAAATTAACAGGATTGGTCTACCTGCCTTTGTTTCTTCAGAAGTACAATAAAATCATCAGCAAGGTGGCAAATGTGAGCGGACTTAGTTTGATTCTGAGCATGTGAAAGGAGAAACAATGAAAAAACGTAAATTAGGGAAAAGCGACCTGGAAGTTTCGGCTCTCGGGCTCGGTTGCATGGGAATGAGCATAGCTTACGGTCAGCCTGGAGACAAGAAAGAGATGATTGCTCTCATACGTAAAGCCATCGAACGGGGCGTCACCTTCTTCGATACCGCTGAAGTCTACGGCCCGTTCACGAACGAGGAGCTCGTGGGCGAAGCCCTCGCTCCTTTCCGAAAGCGAGTGGCAATAGCTACCAAGTTTGGTATCAAGCAGGACGCCAGCGGGCAGCAAGTCCAGGATAGTCGGCCCGAGGGCATCAAGCAAAGCGTCGAGGGCTCTCTCAAGAGGCTCAGGGTCGATGTTATTGACCTGTACTATCAACATCGCGTTGACCCGAACGTACCGATCGAGGACGTAGCGGGAACGGTGAAGGACCTGATCCGGGAAGGCAAAGTCAAGCACTTCGGCCTTTCTGAGCCGGGAGTAAAAACGATCCGCCGGGCACACGCGGTCCAGCCGGTCGCTGCGGTTCAGAGCGAATA
>DASPQB010000065.1:0-6457 GCA_035625205.1 Nitrospirota bacterium
ACTTCTTGAGAAAATAGTAGGAAAGAAGAGGGATATCATCCTTGCGTTCGGCGAGGGGCGGTATACGAAGCGAAATGACGTTCAACCTGAAGTAGAGGTCCTGACGGAATGAACCGTTTTTCATAGAACCATGAATGTCCCGGTTCGTTGCAGCTACGAACCGAACATCTACCTTTTGCGGTTCGGTGCCGCCGACTCGCAGTACTTCCTTCTCCTGGATCACGCGCAGCAGTTTTATCTGCATGGACTGCGGCATCTCGGTTACCTCGTCCATAAACAGGGTGCCAGTCGAAGCTGTCTCGATCAGTCCCTTCTTCGCTGCGTTGGCGCCAGTGAAGGCACCCTTTTCGTGGCCAAAGAGTTCGTTTGACAAAAGCTCCTCGGTGAAGGCCCCGCAGTTGATAGCAAAGAAGGGGGCTTCCGCGCGCGTGCTGTTCAGGTGAATGTATCGCGCGAAGAGTTCCTTGCCGGTGCCGCTTTCGCCGGTGATCAACACATTGCAATCCGTGGGTGCGATCTGACGAGCGGTCTCAAGCAGCTTTTGCATTGACGGATTTTGGGTGATGATCTTGACCCTGCCCTGGTAGCTTTCGAGTTGTTCCCGGAGGTCTCGGTTCTCCGTCTTGAGCCTAACCTTGAGCACTGCTTCAGAAACGACTTTGCGCACTACCTCAAGCTTGAACGGCTTCGCTAGGTAGTAAAATGCCCCTTGCTTCATGCTTTCCACGGCCGAATCGAGCGTTGCATGACCCGTGATCATGATGACTTCCGTGTCCGGGAAAAGCTCGTGGGTCTTTTTTAAGATCTGCATGCCGTCTACTTTCTCCATCCGGAGGTCCGTGAGCACGACATCGAATTTTCGGTCTTCGAGGATCTTAAGGGCGTTCGCCCCGCTCTGCGTAGCCGTAACGTCGTACCCTTCTTTTTTCATCACGTGCTCAAGGTTCCTGAGGGCTATCTTTTCATCGTCGATAATGAGCAACTTACCTGTATTGGGCATGACCATGACTCCTTGAAAAATCTTGTTTACCTTCAGAGATCATAGAGTACGAAGAAAAATAAATTTATGTTCATGGATCGATCTCTGCTTGCGATGCAGCCAGGGGCTTATATTTTTTTTCTTTCATGTATTTCTTCTCATACCCTCATGGGCAGCCGGATTAAAAAGCTCGTCCCTTCGCCGATCTCGCTGTCAACGGCGAGACACCCATCATGCTCCTCGATGATCTCGTGAACGATGAACAGACCCAGGCCCGAACCCTTCCCAACGTCCTTGGTCGTGAAAAAAGGATCAAAAATCTTTGGAGCAATGTCAATCGGAATGCCGGGACCGGTGTCTCTGACCTCGATGTCGACGGTATCCTCGTCGCGCGCGCACTTGCCGCCGTATTTGAGATAATTGTAAATGCCAATGTTTCCATCTCCGATAGCATCCAAAGTCCTGCGATTCTCCGCCTTGATCGTAACCGACCCTTCATCAGGCGTCATCGCGTCAACGGCATTCTTGATCAGGTTAAGGAATACCTGCTGGATCCTCTGTTTGTCCGCGAAAATAACTATATCGTCTGGAACGGCAAGGGTGATTGCGATATTGGTCGGGACTTGGCCTCTCATGAATTGGATGGTTTCCTCCAAGATATTTTTGAGCAACAGCGACTCTTTCTTGAACTCCCGGTCTCGCGAAAAATCGAGAAGCGTGCGAACGATATTGCGGGCCCGTTCTGTTTGCTCATTGATCTGGTTAATCAGCATTTGGACAAAATCCGGGTCTAGGGGCCAGCGGAAGGGCGCTTGTTTTTCGCGAGCTTCTTGCACTTCTTCCGTGAGTATCCGGCTCGACGTCGAGATGTTCGAAAGCGGATTGTTCAATTCGTGGGCCACACCGGCGAGTAGGGTGCCAAGGGATGCCAGTTTCTCAGACTGGACAAGGTGACGTTCATGCCGTTCCAGTTCCTTCAGCATCTTATTGAATGCCCGTGTTAGCGAAGAGATTTCCCGATCTTTCGAGTCTATGGCAATGCGTTCAGCCCTGCCTTCGGCGATGACGCCCATACTCTCTTCCAGGGACTTCAGCGGTTTCACCACCATCCGTGACAAGACCTGGCCGATGATTATGACCGCGATGGACAGGATGAGGATCGAGATGAGCAAGACAAGCTGAGAGGTCTTCAGCGACGACTGCAGGTTTTTTCGCTCGGTTTTTGCTATATCTTCCGCGACCGTGACGATGTCTTTGCCGGCCGCACGGATATGACCGGCGAGCAGGGTATTCCTGGCGCCGCCGCGCCCATCGGTCAGTGCGTACTCTTTCATGAGCTCTCGATAGTTCTTCAAGCCGACTTGGAGCGATAATAGCTGCGGCGGCGATGCAAAAGCCCTGAATCCGCGGATGCTGTCAATGAGGTCCTGCGCTCGAACAACATACTGCACATTTGCGTCATAATCTGATTGCTGCTTGTAGAGAAAGAAATTCTTTTCGAACCGTCTGATCTCGAGTGTCGTATCAAAAAACTCGGATATCGTCTCGCCCACGATGATCCTTCGTTCCAAGAACCTGAGGTCGAGGTAGGTGAATATCATCAGGCCAATGATCAAGGCTATGATTGCATAGTAGCCGAGGGTAATTTTCTGTCTGATGCTGGGTTCATAATTGAACATGCTGGTTAATGTATTCTCCCGGCTCGTGGGTAAAGTCCCCTTTTGGAACCTCGGACTTGTAACTTGAGATCATGCATATGTTTTCAGTTCAGAATGGAACTGCAGGGACCGCGACCCTCACCTTGGCTACGAGACGGAACCCATTTTTTTTGAGGTCTCCATTCAGTCCTTCCACATCATAGCGGTTGCGGGCTGGTACGATAATAATCTTTACCGCAGCGCGTTTAGCTGCACGGACCTTTTCTTAGATCACGCCTACTGCGAGAATCCCGGTCATGGCGATTGCATTACGCGCTGGATGACCTGCGAGCAGCAAGACGAGCGCAAGGAGAATGGTGATGCCAGACGAGGATCAATATTTCTGGAAAGCGCCGAGGGCATATGGATGTGGTGACTTTTAGATCAATAAAATTGTTGGGGATGCCGAAAGTGCCAGCGTCGTCCTTATAGGGGGAGGGCCATCTGCGCCGACTCGCGTAAGGCATCGCCCAGGGAGCTCATCGCCCAGAGAACGGTGATGAACAGCTCTTTCGAAACAGTAATTAATTAATTTTGTTGCATTTTACAACATTTACGTTATCAATGCAACATTTAAAAATAGCTTTTATATTCAAAGATTAACATGGATTTAAGGATAAAGCGTTGCATTATAAAACAATAGTGGCTAAACATTCGCTCTATTATTATCATGCATTATCTTATTTTTACAATGTGTTACTTTGATAAAAGTTTTGGCACGATGGTTGTAATATGGAATACGAAAACAGACCACAAGAAAAATCACGGAAAAAGAAGACAATTATAAATCCTTAAGTTAAGGAGTCGAAGCCGTAATTCCAGTTACTGTAGTGGAGAGGAGGACGAATTTGTGACAGTTCTCCGGATCAGGAAGGATGACCGGCCGAGAATAACCGATATACGGTCCGTCCCTGACAACCAGAGAACAGGTGCCAGAAAAAAATTGCGTGCAGATTGATAGTACTTGTGCAGGTTTTCAAGACGCAACGCTCGCATCGTTAATGAGAGCGCTGCATTCGTCAGCGAGGGACCATGGAAACGACAAAGATTAAAAAAATGATGAAAATCGTGGAAAATGCCCTGACAGCTGCATCATTTTCCGAAGAGGGGAAGGGGGAGACTGCACATTCATCACTGCGGGAGTCAAGGCGAGTGCTGCTTGGGCTCAAGGCAGGGCAGATCGATCCTAGGACCTTGAAATACGCACTCAACTCAGCAAAGCGGATCGATGCGAATATCGATATCCTCTATGTCACCGGAAGGGGTGGGGGAAGTAAATCTGCCAGCGATCCCCTGCTTGCCCTATTTGAGTCAGAACTGGCTGCCGCAAAGATTCCTTATCGTTTAATATACCGATCCGGTTGTCTCAAAGAGCATATAATCGATTACTCTAATGGTGAAAAGGAAATTCTGTTCGCAGTCATAGAATCCCCGGCCACGCTGGACGATGACTGCACTAAGCATGACAAGGTTCTTGCGGAATTATGGCGCAACCTGCAGTGCCCGCTCGTCGTGGTCATGGACGGGGCTAGGGCGTAGGTAGATAAAGAGATCTTAATAACAAAAATACAAAGTCACAAAGAAAGGCTCAGGAGCTGATCTTCGTGTCTTCATACCCATGTGGTAAATACTTTTAAGGAGGAATTGTCATGGCACAAAGCATTACCAAAAAGAAGCCGGTAAGCGCGATGATTGCAATGGGCATCATATCTGCGGCGATGTATGCAGCGCTCCTGCTCAATCAGGATCTGGTAAACAACACTTTTGGCAAGGGCGGGCTTTATGCGCTGCTGCCGATCATCACTGCTTTTGTTTTCTCGTTCTTTCATGGCTCTTTTACGGGCCATTTCTGGAGCGTTCTCGGCATAGAAGCCTCGAAAAAGAAAAGGGAGGTAAAATAATATGCACGACATCACGTCGAATTTCATTACTCTTGATGCAATTAATATCCTTTATCTCTTCGGTGTGGGGTTCGTAGGAGGCCTCGTCAGCGGATTCATCGGTTCCGGCGGTGCCTTTGTTTTAACACCCGGAATGATGAGCATCGGCGTTCCGGGTCTTGTAGCCGTTGCCAGCAATATGTGCCATAAGTTCCCAAAAGCGCTAGTCGGTGCGATCAAGCGCGCAAAATATGGGCAGGTTGACCTGAAGCTCGGCATTATCCTCGGCATTTCCGCAGAGGCCGGCGTGCTGTACGGCGCTCAGATCCAGGAAAATATCAAAAAGGCATTCGGCGACGCCGGCTCCAATCTTTACGTGAGCGTCGCTTTTGTCGTCATCCTGGCAACGGTCGGTACGTTTGTACTCCTCGATGCTTGGAAAAGTCATAAATCTGGAACGGCGCACGAGGAAGAGAAGACAAGCAAACTGGCAAAGTGGGTCCAGTCCATACATATTCCCGGTACCATGGTCTATTTCAAAAGTATCAATGCCCGCGTTTCCATCCTGTTCACCATCCCTCTCGGGTTTGCCACCGGCATGCTTGCTGCCACAATCGCTGTCGGCGGTTTCATCGGCGTTCCCTCGATGATCTATGTTCTCGGCGCGCCGAGCCTGATGGCGTCGGCCACGGAGCTCGTGATCGCCTTCGTCATGGGTCTGGGTGGCTCGCTCAAATATGCCATGCATGGGCTAGTTGACATCCGTCTTGCCATGATCATCCTGGCAGGATCTCTCTTCGGCATTCAACTCGGAGCAATCGGCACAACCTATGTGAAACCTTTCATGATCAAGGTCGTTATGGGTACTATCATGGTGATCGTGCTTTTCAGCCGGGGCCTCATGGTCCCTGTGTATCTCTCTCAGCTCGGATTGATAGACAAACTCGGCGAGGGCACAGTATCGGTGCTCAAGAACACCAGTTTTGCAATTATGGTCTTTGCACTAATGCTCGGTGCCTTTATCGTGCTTCGTGCCATGTGGCAGGGACGGCAGGCCGAAAAAGAACTGCATGCCACCAGAGTTTTGGAGCAGGGGGAAGTAGAAGTATAGGAAATTCTCGTTGCAGTCGAAGAAGCGGAGTGGCGAGCCGGAACGCCTTACAGCAGGTGTTCCGGCTCGCTGTTGGTGACGGCACTGGATAACCGTGACTTTGGCGTGCCGCCTTCCGAGCATGAGATAGTACTCCTTGGTAGCAAAGAAATCCGTGAGGCATTGCAGAAACTCAATTCATCCAGAGCCCAAAACCCTCAAGATCCCCTTGCCATGAGAGCCTTCCGTAAATCTCCAAATCCAATTTTCTCAAGCCCTATCCTTCTTTCCTTGACTTGAACTTGCAGTAGAAAACAAGCCTGAAGCCGTCTCCGCAAGAGTTGCGCAGTTTCATCGTAGCGTTGGAGAAATCGATCGAGCCCGTATTCGGGCGTGTTCCGCTTGCGATAATCATGCGAGTCAACCGAAAGGAGCTGAAGCCCCCTTTAGGCGTCTTATATCTGGGTCAGAATGCCAATTTGACGCACTCCCACGTTAACGCACGAGGCGTTTAACGCGGGAGATGCCTGACGCTTTTCTTCATATTTTCGAGAAATTAGTTCTGCTCACCTTTTCGGAACAAAAAAACGTATCACCTTGTCTAATGGGTAGAGAGGGGAGAGACGCCTTCCCTCCATCACTGCAAAAAAAAGAAAGGAGAACAGTATGCATTACGCAGGTATCGGTACCCTTTTTGTCTTTATGGTAACATTAACATCTCCGGCCTATGCCCACGCCAGGCCCTTTCTGAGGGGAGCAGTCTCGGTAGAAATCATTTCGGACAGTGGCACCGTTTTCCAACGTGTCCCCT
>DASPQB010000066.1:0-19974 GCA_035625205.1 Nitrospirota bacterium
GCCATCAGGAATATCTTCAATTTCTTAAACAGGTCGATGCCAACATTCCACCTGATTTAAAAATCCATCTGGTCGTCGATAATTACGCCACCGATAAGCATCCCATGGTTAAACGATGGCTCGCGGCACATCCGCGTTACCGGGTTCACTATACACCCACGTATGCTTCTTGGCTCAATCAAGTCGAAATCTGGTTTAATGTTATTACGCAAAGGGCCATTCGTCGTGGAACGTTCAAGAGTGTTAAAGACCTGATCGCAAAAATCGAACATTTTGTGACTCACTATAATCAAAACACTCATCCATTTGTTTGGACGGCAACAGCTGATTCAATTTTGGCAAAGGTCAAACGACTTTGTCAACGTATTTCCGAGGCACAACACTAGGTGATATCATGCCCCATATTCACTTTGGACGAACTCTTACCGTGCTTGAAGCTGGTACGGGCTTAGGTTTTTTTTGCCATCGTAATCAGTTACCTGCCGGCACTCAACCAATCTTTTTCGAAAAGAGAGGTCAATATCTCACTCCTGGATGCGCGCGCCGGCTCGCCCCCCACAGCCATTGAAATGCTGCGGCGTCACTCTCAGGATTCCGCAACGGAATCGCTGACGCGGCTTCTCTGCAATCAGAGAATTGTAGTATATAGTATTCATTTCCTTTAACTGGTTCGCACGGACAGCCGCCACTGGGACGATCTGTCTTCGCAGCATATTCCGCCGATAGAGAGGAATCTGGAAAACTGGAATCCCAATTACTCCGTCGAGAGAGGCATTTAAAGGAGTTCTTCTCATGTCAGCATGTATGTGTAAGATACAAGAGGTATGTAATGATTGTTTCGACAGTTCGAAAACGCAGAAGTGACGTTTCAATTCTTTGCAACTCTTTACAACACTTCAATTTCAAGCCTGTAATTTGTAAAGCTACCCACATGTACTAAATATTTGCAAGGGAATGCCGATAAGTAAGTATGTTCCGTTGAAGAACTGTCCAGCTATTTTTTATTCTTTGACAGAAGACGGATCAAGTTACAACGGGCAGGCGAGCAATTATATACGATTGAAGTTGTCAGCTAAACATTAAGGATAACTATGAAAATCAGCGATATTTCTATAAAATGGAAAATTGCAGTCCCAATGCTTTTTCTCGTGGTTCTAGGAGTCATACTCATGACCTTTGTCACCGGATATAATACCGAATCCATCGTCCTGAGCGAAGTCGAAAATTCCACACTATCCGGCTATCGTGATACCATCCTAAATGCACTCACAACAATAATGTACTCGAATAACTACCAAGAGCTCAAAGCCCCGTTCATGGAACAGATGCAGACCATTGTTGATTTACGGGTCCTCAGATCAGATAGCCTCGACAAGGATTATGGGAAAAAAGATGCGAGAGAGTATGCCAGTAACGAACTCGAGAAGCAGGTCATCGAACACGGCGTATCGAAGGTGGTCGTAGAGGGTGAAATAATCCACGGCATCTTCCCCTACATTGCGAAAGAGAAGTTCATGGGGAAGAACTGTCTTTCCTGCCATAGTGTAAAGGAAGGGACTGTGCTAGGCGCCATCAGCATCAAGATCCCGCTTAACGAGTCATTTGGCCGGATACGTACCATGAAATACCTCCTTGGAGCTTTCGGCCTGCTTGGCATCATAGCCCTGACGATAGTCATGCTGTTTCTTGTTCATTTGTCGCTTGCGCCGATAAAGTCCCTGATTCAAAAAGTGCGGCGAGTGGGCGAAGGCTATACGGACACCTCTCTCGCGGTGGAAGGCAAGGATGAGATCGCCCAGATGGCCCAGAGCGTTGACCTTGTCATTAGGCATTTTTCGAACATGCTTAGAACCATTATCAACGCTTCTGCTAAAATCCCGCCGGTGATCGATAATGTAAAAAAACATGCTGAATCCACCTCGGAAGGGGCAAAAAAGCAGGCAAGTCAGGCGCATAACATCGCTGCGGCCGCCGAGGAGATGAACCAGACGATCGCAGATATTGCGAAGAACGCGGGAGAGTCCACCCAAAAATCGAAGGATGCCATGGAGATAGCGGAAAGCGGAAAGCATATCACAAATTCCTCGGTTGAAACAATCAATGCACTTAACTCATCTACACTGGAACTTTCGGCCATGATCGAAAAACTGAATAAGAGATCCGGAGAAATCGGCAATATCGTGACAGTCATCAAGGGGATTGCGGATCAGACGAACCTGCTTGCATTGAATGCGGCCATCGAGGCGGCCCGGGCCGGAGAACAGGGTAGAGGTTTTGCGGTAGTCGCGGACGAGGTCCGTAAACTTGCTGAAAGAACCATACAGGCAACGGCAGAAATCTCGACTCAAATCAGCGCAATACAATCCGAATCGATCGAAACCACGGCTTCCATGCAAAAGTCTTCTCAAGAGGTGGTAAAGGCGACCGGTCAAGTAAAGAATCTGAACAATGTTTTAGATACCATTGTGGATTCGAATGCACAGGTCAAGGACCAAAGCATTCAGATAGCCACGGCTGTAGAGGAGCAATCTACGACGGCGTCTGACGTTGCAATGAACATAGAGTCCATGTCGAATATATCTAAGAACATGGCGAAAATGGCGGATGAGGTAGCAAGTGAGGTGCAGCGTCTTTCGGAAATTGCCGGTGAATTGGAAACTGCAACTGCTCATATAAAACTTGCATAGGACGAACGATGTCCTCACAGCAAGCCTCGGTTTGCAAAGGCATATTCATTCCTCCAGAACAGTTATCACGTCACATAAAGAACTTTCAGATGTAATTTTATTGTTGAGTTCATTCTAACGGAAAATAAAGCTTGAGTACGCTCAGATTTTCAGGGAGATATATTGATTGAGTTTATTTTGCGAGGTCTGGAAACAATGAAGTTCTATCCAGATCATCCGTGTTCTGGTCGCCTTGTGTGATTCCTGTGAACTGTTTATCACGAAAAAGATATTAAGGCTTGCTTTTCAATCTGAATATTGCCCCAGAGGCAATAATACGGACTAACACATACTATCTATTCTACTTCCCATGAAGCACATCCATCCACGGGATTGCCTCGGTGTCGTTTACTTTGCCCAAGTATATTTGTGTCGTCTAAAGGTCTTTCTGCCTCAACAGCACTTTTGATACGATCTCCAGAGGAACTCCATTCCGACTGGCATAGGTGGCTGAATGTCGCCTGAAATCGTGAGGCGATATCTTCACATGGAATTTTGCCGCAAAACGCCTAATCAGTACTCACACTGTCGAATAACAGACGGAGAAGATGCGCTCCTCAGGACCAATATGGTTTGCTAAGATATATTCAGCTAGGCGCTCTGCAATTTGCTCTGGCATAAAAGCAATCTAGCTCTCCTTGCCAGATTTCGGTTCGTGAATCGTCAATTTTCGGTCAGCGACATCTACAGCACGAAGTTTGAGCACCTCTCCGATTCTTTGTCCGCAGCGTGCCTGCGGTTCAAGTATGAGACGATCTCTGTCCGACTCAGTATTGTAAATCAGTTGATCTACGAACTCCTTATCTAGGATAGCTCGAGCCGCCGGGTCGGGATTCCTGTACTGCCTCGCAATCAGCGGATGCGAACAGGGATTCTTGGTATCCATGAGACACTCATTGATCAAAAAATTGAAGGACGCTTTAACCTGCGCCTACGTCAGTCGACGTATCGACTTAGCCTTATTTGCGGTCTGTGACTCGAGAAACAGGCCGACCTCTCCAGCCGTTATTGACTCAATTTCTCTTCCGCCAAAATGCTGCTGGATGTGATCGAGCAGCGTTGCGTAGTGAACTTGCGTGCTGTGTCTCAAAGTCGCGACCTGCTGCGTCTTGAAAGTTCTTATGGCATCTGATATTTGCATGGTGTCTCCTTTCAGAGTGGCCTCTGGGGTATCTGTATGATGCGATTTGGATGATTGTTGTAACGAGCAATCTGAATTAATGATATCAGGCATAAGACGCTAGATGTAAATAGTCACCTGTGCTATATTTGTCTTATAAAATTAGCTTAAATTCGATCGGGAGGCCATGATGAGAGAGGAATATAACCCATATCTTCGGGCAGCGATTTTGGAGGTCGTTGATAACCAGCTCGTGAACAATACTCCGCCGGAAACGCGCCAAACGTTTGAACGTTTGCTGCGTGAAGGAAAATCAGAAGATGAGGCAAAAATGCTTATTGCAAGTGTTGTAGCTGTAGAAATATTCGAGGTCTTAAACCGCCAGGAACCTTACAAGAATGAACGGTTCGTCAAGGCGCTCAACAGATTACCAGAACTGCCTGAAGGGTAGTTCTGGTAATATAAACGTAAGTCTATGTGCAAAAAATCGATATGAATTATGTATTTCGCACTCGATTAATTTTGGCGAGCAGTTCCTCCTGAAGCTCACGAAGCTTCCATTCTTAAACATACTTCAATTTGCAAACAGTATTCGTTGGTTTTCTTTACTGAATAATTCCTCAGCTAATTGCAAAACCATGTCAATAAACGCATGGATAATTATTTAGATGCTACAAAGTATTCAATTATTTAAATGCCGCGTGGGTGTCCCTTTCTACAACTAATGACTGCCTTCCTAATCCCGGTACGGTTAAGAAATTTCTTCAAACTCTCGGCTAGGTCTGACAGCATAATTTGTACCGATATACTTGTTTAAAATATGATAGAATTAATCAGGACTATAAGAGTCTAGTATAGTCATGCCGAGTTCATTCAGAGAGAGGACTTTATTCGCGATAGTCGAAAGGAGTAGGTTCCTCGAGCAGGGGATGTTGAGGGATTTTAAGATTGAACATTTGAATGATAAGCTATATTGCTGTGAGAGGACAAGGAGAGAAATGCATCTATGGGATCACCTGAAGATCTAACAAAAGAGCAGCTCTTCGAAGTTGCGGGGAAAGATGATACCCAAAAAACAAATAGTGGCAAAGCTTCCAGCAAATAAAGCAAAACAAAGAGAAGTGACAACGCCCCAAAGCCCATTTGCTGCCAAAAGCAAGAAGCATCCCGACCCGCCAATTCTTAACAGTAAGGTCGGTTCACGTACGTCAATTAAGGGTCAGCGTCTTGCAGAAGATCAAGTGGGAGAGAATTCCTCTCCCATTGTTGGAATCGATGATTCAGCAGCAGGTCTGGAAGCATGCACGATCCAGCTAGAACAACTTCCATCTGATAGGGGTATGGCCTTTGTACTTGCTCGACATCTTGCCCCTTCCCAGTCCAGCATTTTATCTGTACTCCTTTCGAATACGATGCCCGTGCCTGTGCTTGAAGTACAGGATGGCATATCGGTCGAACCTGGCCATAATGAATATATGTCATTCCTTCTAAAGGGCATGCCATCCTTTTGCACGGCGTGCGATCGCGATATATCAAGAGTCCTTAGAATAATTATTATGGAATCATCAAGGACATAGATGTGTGAAACAAACCATGGAGCATGCATGAGCACTGAACACATAGATGCCAACTTCCTAGCCACCGACGATTTTTTCCAGACGATTTTCGAAAATAGCCCACAACCCATGTGGGTCTATGACCTAGAGACCTTTAAGTTCCTAGCGGTCAACAATGCTACCGTTGAGCATTACGGGTATACGCGCGAAGAATTTCTTTCCATGAACATCAAGGAGATCAGACCTCCGGAGGAAGTGTCCCGCCTTGTCAATATGATCTCTCAGGTCGGTCTGGGGGTACAGCACTTAGGCTCCTGGAAGCACCGCAGGAAGGACGGTTCTCTCATGGATGTGGAGATCTCGTCCCATGGTATCCTGTTCGGAGGACGGAAGGCACGCTTTGTTATTGTCCAAGATGTCACCGATCGTAATCGCGCGGAGCAGGAACTCCTGGAAACGAAGAATCTCCTGCAGCAGATTGTGGATACATCCCCGAGCATGATCTTTGTGATAGATGGTCAAGGGAGGGCAGTATTTGTAAACCAATACATCGCACAATATTATGAGACCACCCCTGAGCAGCTTCTGTCCAAAACAACATTCGATGTTCATGGCTCCAAGATAGAAGCACAAGGGTTTTCCCGCGACGACCAGCAAGTCATACGAACGCGCCGAACGATTGTTAAGGATGAGCTCAATACCGCACCCAATGGAGAGCAACACTGGTTCAGCACCATCAAGGTTCCTCTCATCAGGTCAGATGGAAGAGTCGAGGTCTTGGGTATTTCAACGGATATCACCGAGCGCAAACATGCAGAGGAAAAACTGCGTGAAAGCGAAGACAAGTTCCGGTCCATATTCCAGCAGGCGACCGACGGGATCATGATCGCCGATGGGGAGACCAAAAGGCTACTTGAGGCGAATAAAGCCATATGCACCATGCTCGGATATACCCGCGAAGAGATCGTTAGTCTGACTGTTGATGATATTCACCCGAAAGAGGACTTGCCCGCCATCCGTAGCCTCTTTGAAAGGCATCTGCGCGGCGAGATCTCTCTTGTTGCTGATGTTCCCGTGTTGAGAAAGGACGGCTCGGTCCTTTATGCGGATATCAATGCCGCCCGTGTGACCTTGAGCGGAAGGCAGTGCCTTGTCAGTATCTTTCGCGATATTACTGAGCGCAAACATGCAGAGGAAGAAGTAAACCGGCATAATGATACACAGGCTGTGATAAATGCACTTCTCCGACTCTCCCTGGAAGAAGTCCCTCTTGAAAACATACTAAAACGCGCCCTCACCCTAATCCTCTCAATCCCATGGCTTGTCAGTCAATCAAGAGGTGACATATTCCTTGTTGAGAACGATCCTGAAGTGTTGGTGCTGAAGGCCCAGAGCGGACTAGATGAACGAATACAAAAGACTTGTGCACTCGTTCCCTTCGGTAAATGTATCTGCGGACGGGCGGCGCTGCTAAAAGAGATAGAATTTGTCGAGCGCGTTGATGAACGTCATGAAATAAGCTACGACGGAATTATTCCTCACGGCCACTACTGTGTTCCTATCATATTCGCGGAAAGGATACTTGGCGTAATAAACGTTTACGTAAATGAAGGCCACAAAAGCACTGAAAGAGAGAAGGAATTGTTAGTAGCAGTCGCAAACACCTTAGCCGGGATCATTGTTCGCAGGCGTGCGGAAGAGTCTTTGCTTGAAAGTGAACAAAAACTACAGGCCATAACCGATACGGCTGCTGACGCCATTGTTTTGATCGATGATGAAGAAAAAATCGTCTACTGGAATGCGTCGGCAAGCAGTATGCTCGGTTACCAGCCTGATGAGATCAAGGGAAAGAACATCTTGGTCATCATACCACCTCGATATAGAACAGCACATATCACAGCATTTAGAAAATTTGTCGAGACGGGACAGGGAGCTACGCTGGGGAAGACCTACGAAGTATCTGCGCTCAGAAGTGATGGGACAGAAATCCCGATTGAGCTCTCCATTTCAGGCATTTTTCTCAAAGGTAAGTGGCATTCCGCAGGGATCATTCGGAACATTACGGAAAGAAAAGGACTCGAGCAACAACTTGTTCAAGCTCAAAAGATGGAGGCAGTCGGTCAGCTCTCAGGAGGCATCGCTCACGATTTCAACAATATCCTCTCAGCAATTGTCGGCTACGGAGAAATCCTACGTTTGAAGATGAAGGAGAACGATCCGCTCCGGCTGAATGTTAAATACCTGCTCGAAGCGGCTGACCGGGCAGCTCAATTGACACACAGCCTCCTTGCATTCAGCAGAAAGCAGATTCTGAACCCACGACCGATAGATTTGAATGAGACCATTCTGAGGGTGCAAAAACTCTTGAGAAGAGTCATCGGGGAGGACATCGAACTGAAGGCTGTATTTAAACAAAACGCATTGACCGTTAATGCCGACAGCAGCCAGATCGAGCAGGTTCTGATGAATTTAGCGACCAATGCGCGGGATGCGATGCCGCATGGCGGCTCCTTCACCATAGAGACCGATATGACAGACCTGGACGATACCTTTATCCGGGCTCATGGCTATGGCGAGCAGGGAAGTTTTGCGGTTGTATCGGTGATAGATACAGGTACGGGGATGGATGAGGCAACCCGCAAAAGAATCTTTGAACCATTTTTTACTACGAAAGCGGTGGGCAGGGGAAGCGGTCTCGGGCTCTCCATGGTTTATGGGATTATAAAGCAGCATCAGGGGTATATCAATGTTTACAGCGAACCTGGCGAGGGTACGACATTCAAAATCTATCTACCGCTGATTAAGTCAGAAGGTGAAATATTAGGAGTGATTCATGATACGCCGGAAGAAAGACTACCCCGTGGCACTGAGACCGTGCTTGTTGCCGAGGATGATACAGCATTGAGGAATCTCTCACGGACTGTGCTTGAAGAGTTCGGGTACACTGTGATCGACGCAGAGGATGGAGAGAGTGCCATCAAGACATTTGCAGAACATAAAGATACCGTCCACCTCGTCATCCTCGACATGATTATGCCAAAAAAAAGCGGCAAGGAAGCGTATGACGAGATAAAAAAGATAAAACCTGGCATAAAAGCATTGTTTGTCAGCGGCTATACTGCCGATAAGGTATTTATTGAAGATCTCCATGAGAAAGGAATGGAATTTGTACTGAAACCCGTTACACCGAGGGAACTTCTCAAAAAGGTGAGGGCGTTACTGGATTCATAAGATAAGTTTCCATGAGTAGCTGTATATTAATGCACTTTGCCGATCATGCATGATTGCCCATAAAATATTCCTCAAAATATTCTGTATGATAATACCATTAAACGTTAGAGTAGTATTTCTTGCAAGAAATGATTTCAGTCTATGGACTTAAGATCAATTTCCCAAATACTAAATTTAGTTTCCAAACAACAGCTCAATACAGATAAAGAGGTACGTTTGAATTGAATTTCCCATTCTATAAAGTGTGCAATTTTATCAACGCTTCCTTGCAGGTTTAAATTCACAAAACCAATAGCGTCTCATGCACCTTCCGAGAGGGACATGACGAAATACCGCATCGATCACGCGAAACCTTTTGTTCAAGATGCTACCTCTTTTCTTTACCATCGTCGTAAAATTGACGTTCCACACTTGTAGGTAATCTTCGCATATTGCGTTAAATTTATTTTTAAAGCTCTTCTTCCTCTTCTAAGCTGTTGACGTATCCAATCTTTGAATTGCTTAGCTTTCAACCCGAAGCATGCCGTGTATCTTGTCCGACTTGCCGGTTGAAGCCCGACCGTGGCAGTTTGGCAGTTCACCATCGGAACGCGAGGGATTTAGTTTAAGCAACCTTTAGCAGGTCAAGGAAGGCAACAAGCCGGTCAGACGATGATCAATCGTAACAGTATCGATGACCTCATCCGCCCTTTTCAGTAAGTCGTCAGTGTAAAAGTGCTTTTCAATAACATCGCCTTTCTCTTCCGCCTGTTCAATCCCGCCGGCCTTTCCGTTTATTATCAATCCCTTTTTCAGGTCATCGGTTGCTCGCCGACAAGGCGAATCAATTATTATTTGCAAGGCTATCGTTGTCATCATTATAACCACCACTCCTCAACAAAATGTAGATGAGCTCCGCAGCCTGGGTCTAAATAAAGAATGTCGAGAGCAATACTTACACATCGATGCTTCCGACATTCCGGGGAGGCAAAAGTTTCGGGCCCGCGAGTAGGGAGAATAGGCATATAGCCCTTTAAGGCCAAACCATTTTCGCGGTTCACGGCACTGTGTATATACTCAATTCCCAGGGCAAAACGTCATGCGTCTCGTTTTACATCCGTCGGTCCGATTTCATTTGCCTAGGGATGGGCCCGATTGTTCTCACCTGGCGAAAAAATAAAATAAATCGATGCCTCAGATGATTTAACAGTTTTTTTCTACCTAGAAAAGACATATCCAGGTAGGGCGAGCTATCGATCGAGATATTCGAGAGCGCCCTTTCCTGATCCAGGGTAACTCCCATTATCTCGTGTTCCTTCAAAATTAAACCACCGAATGTTGTCTTACTTTTATGCATTTGTTAATACTATAGCATTCTCCGTGCCATGACGAGAATCCCTAAGGATTTCAATTAAATATGTAATTTGAGGTTGTAAGAGGATGGAAGGAATGGGTGAATTCCCCACCTTGATGGGTGACATGGCTTCATCGGACATGCGCTGTGGAGAAATAAGGTCCTCTGCGAAGTGACGGGTACCGACTGAAGTTTTTCTTGTGCGAGCCTTCCCGTATACCGCGACAGTTTCATTTTATTGAAATTATTGAAAGCTGAATCCCGTACACGTTTAGCGATTGATCTGCAATGCTCATTTCACTCGCCACTCCACTGAGGATTATGATTCTGTGTTTCTTACCATGGCATGAATTATATCTCGTATTCCTTACGTCTGTCACATTCCTGACATTGCAGACCCGCCGGTGGAATTGGGAGCGCAATGCATACGAGACTCTTGACGAATACAATATGAAATTTTCGACCAACTCGTTATCCTGAACACCACATCTCCGACCTAATCGATCGAGATGCACTTTTCGCGGAGAAGGTGCTCCCTCACCTACCCATGAAATACCTTATCGCTATACCTCTTCGATATCAATGAAACTTATTCTCGTTGACATCGTTGTGAGTCAGGAATATATTTCATATGAAATCCGCGTTTAGTCAGTCATATTCATGGCTGAATTAGTCAACACCGCAAGTCCGGCTTTGGTAAATGAGAACCAATAAGTTATAGCCCCTGAGAATAGGACGTGGAGAGTACTATGATCGAAGTTGCTCTTACCTATGATTTATTGCCCAATATTGATCAAGATGCTTATTTCCAGTTTTTAAAAAAAGCAATTGTGCTAGTATTTCAGCAACGAGGCATTATTGAGATACGTGCTAAGCGAAGTATGTCGGGGTCTCCAGAAGTCTTGATTGAGCTGAATTGGGAGACCGTGGCAGACTGGAACAGGTTTGAAATTACAACGGAATGGACAACACTCATAGAGGAACTGAAAAAGTCATTTGTGCTCAATATGAAGTCACAAGTTTGGGGTCCATCTCCGATAGCGCCTGACCCCCTAAGACCTTCGAAATCTGCCTGACTTGCGATCTGTTCCAGTTAATAAATATGTCTTCCTGCAGTTCTCGCAGTTGTCATTTCCTGCAACATACAAAGTTTCAACAGGTATTCGTGAGATTCTATCTATAAAATACTCTCCAATCCGTGACTGTATTTACACAGCCCTCGATAAAGCCGAACCCTTTGCAAGAGGTGGACGGAAAGCGGTTGATCGTGGAAAATATATTATATAGGTATAATATGATACGGCGTCTTCTCCCCTTATCCTATTTCATGATCTTAGCGTTGTCGTCTTTTGCCGCAGATGGCCGTCTCATCACAATCAACACACGGCCTGGAGTTTCGGTCTCTTTCTATTACATGCCGAATCCTGCGCCAAAGGCTACGGTCGTATTGCTTCCAGGGGGAGAAGGCGACATCCATTTGGAGAATGATGTACCGACGTCACATAATTTTCTCGTAAGAAGCCGAGATTATTTTGTTGCTAACGGTTTTAATGTGGCGGTGCTCAACAGGCCGTCTGACCACCAGCTCGGATATCTATTTAGGGTGAGCGACGAACATATCGAAGACATACGCAAGACAGTCGAATATCTGAAAAAATACGCCGGGCCTCCGGTGTGGCTGGTGGGGACCTCCAGCGGCACAGTATCGGCGGCTGCTGCAGCGATTGCATTCGGCAACGAGGAACTTGCAGGCATCGTCCTAACCTCCAGCATCATGGAGCACAAAAAGGCCGGAGCCGTGCCCTACCAGAAGCTCGATGCCATTCGAATTCCCGTGCTCGTTCTACACCATTATTATGACGCATGCAAAAATTGCTCACCAGGAGATGCGTCCTTGATCGTTCGGAAATTGACAAACGCACCAGTAAAAAAACTTATCCTCGTTAAAGGCGGAGAAAAACCCATCGGTGACCCCTGCGGACCATTGCATTGGCACGGATATATCGGAATGGAGCGCGAAGCAGTGGACATCATCTCGGGGTGGATTGCCAACCCTGTTCCTTGATCATTTTCATAAGATGCAGTGGAATTCTGCCCTATAGCAATAAGTGTGGGGTACGCTTCGATATCAGCATGAATACTTCGCATTCACAGATGCATCATGCAGTACGGAATGTTGCAATCGGACTCATTGTTTTGTTTTATGGTATGGTATGGTAAATCTTTTATCGTCTTTCGCGAAAAAAATCAAAAACCAGTGATTGAAATGACCAGGGGGTACAATATCGACGCGCCAAAGGGCGGTCCCTGACCCGCGCGTTCATATGCCCTTTCCAAGTAGTATTTTGTATTGAATTTTGCCAACGAGCCTGCAAGCTTGCAGCTGTATGTCACCATATCTGCCTAAGCGGCACGATGCCAACTTTCGGACCGAAGTGCATACTGCCGGGCTGTCTGAATCGGGAAAAGAAAAGCCCCTCGGCCCAGGGGCCGGGATCGTTAAAGAGTACGGGACTGACCCCGTGGACATTGCGATGCTTATAAATGTCGCGCCTATCAAGGTGATTGTAAATGACCCCCCTTCTACTTGATCGTCAGATCATCCGTTCAACCCGGATCGCAGGCTCCATTTATACTCTCTTCTTCCACAAAGACATATCTTGTTATATAATAGTGTTACAGAGCGGCGGATTCATATTTCAGAATTGTAATTTGAGATCTACTATGCACGCACGTATGTGAGTTTGACAATTTTACGGAGGTGACCATGCGCAGAATTACTTTTTTGATTGCATTCTTGTTGATACCGTCACTTGCAGCAAACGTGCTGGCGGCAGAGCGAATGAAGCCGGGGTTGTGGCTCATTACGATTAAGTCCGGTGCGGTGACGCAGATGCAGCAACTGTCGCCGCAACAAATGGAAATGTTGCGTCAACGAGGTATTAATCCAGGCGGTGGTATGGAATCCAGGGTTTGCATAACGAAAGAAATGACCGAACGCGACCATCCTCCAATGGGAAAAAGTCAAAAAGATTGTCATATGGATAGTTTCGAACGCAGTGGCAATACCTATACCGTAAAGATGGTGTGTGATGGTCCGAATATGCAAGGTACTATCGTGACTAAAGGCGTGCATTCTGGACCCGAAAATTATAGCTGGGTCAGTGATATTAAAGGAACCGCGCGCGGTCATCAGATCAATTCGCACCAGGAAGGCAGCGGCAAGTGGCTGGGTTCGGATTGTGGCGATGTTAAACCGATGTCCGATCACGTAAAAGAGAAATAGCGATGTTCCATACGCTATGGTGAATATGACCTTCGGGCCCGTCCTAGCAAGGGGGTGCACGATCCCCTCTCCTCGACCAGGTAATTCAAGGGCTTAGAGCTCCTAAAAAAGCGTTTTAGAGGAACAGGACGATATCAGGACAGTTACAGAGTCATGATAACGGATGGACCCTGTAACCTTTGGAGCCTGCGTCATCGGTAAGATCATTGTCGAATGTCTCAGACCGTATACGGTGGTTAATTCGACCGGAGATATTCAGCATTCTGCGACGAATATTCATAATGAAATATGCAGTTATTTCGACTCTTAATAACTTGAAAAGTTCATCCTCTAATGAGCAAGGCTTGCCTTTATCCGTTACCGCGTACCTCAACCAATTAAATCATATACAAGCAACCGAAACGAGTGCGGACTTTTGCTCGTAACATTCGAGTTCGCAGATGTTGAAGCAGTTCAAATATCAACCAGGATTCTGTTGCATATTCCCTCGCGATACCCCGCACTGTCGTTGACATCTTTTTAGATCAAGCATATAATTGTGCAATAAATCATAAGCGGTTTGGCATACTCATTGCTGAACCTGTTAAAACAGAAAAATCGCACTTATGGGAACGGTTTCCGTTCAAATAATAATGTGTTGTAAATAATAGCGTTTAACCGTTAATGGAGGAGAGCACGAGGTTGCAGATGTATTGCGATACGGAGGAGGTTGGATTTGTTAACCAGACTATTAACGATTCTCCATAAATACCCCCTATCTTCCGTCGGCCTGTTGTTTGCCATCGGCATGGTCATGATATTCGGCGATATCGTTTATTTGTCCCACAGGATCAACCAGGAATTGGCCATTAAATACATGGGGACTTATATTGATACCTTGAGTACTGTTCAATCCATGTATTCTTCAGAAGTCGTTGAACGCTTGAACTATCTCGGGATAACCCCGAGACAAGATTATCGAAATCACGATGGGGCGATCCCTTTTCCGGCGACGTTCAGTATCGAACTGGCGAAAGCCATGACCAACCCTGAAACCGGCATCATAACCAGATTGTACAGCGACTATCCTTTCTTTTCGAGAAAAGACGGAGGGCCAAAGGATGAATACGAGAGTCTGGCGCTGACAACACTTCGGTTCTCCCAGGACAAGACCAAACCCTTCGTACGCTTTGAAAATGTTAACAACCGTATGTCGATGCGGTATGGAAAAGCGGTCTTGATGAAACAAAGTTGTGTTGACTGTCACAACAGCCACCCGGACAGCCCCAAAAAAGATTGGAAGGTCGGTGATGTCCGTGGTGTCCGAGAGGTTATTGTCCCTATGGGCGCCACCCGGCAAATTGCTTATACCGAGTGGGGTGCCACGGTGGGAGTTATGCTGTTCATTACGATAGCCGGGCTCGGGATATTATTTTTGGTTATTAATGCCTTGAAAGCTTCCATTGCTTTGCTTTCAAAAACGAACGTCGCCTATGACCGGTTTGTTCCTCACGAGTTTTTGAGCTATCTGAAAAAGCAAAGCATTGTCGAGGTTCAATTGAGTGACAGCATCGAGAAGCATATGACCGTGCTGTTTTCCGACATTCGCAATTTTACGAGTTTATCGGAGGCTATGACTCCTGAAGAAAATTTTATGTTCATCAATTCGTACTTCGGCGTCATGGGGCCAGTGGTTAGAAAAAATCATGGCTTTGTCGACAAATATATTGGCGACGGGATGATGGCTCTTTTCGATCGCACTGACGATGCCGTCAGCGCGGCTTTGGAAATGCTGGTAAAACTTAAAGAATACAATCGCAACACGTCCCGGGAAAGGCCAGAGCCTATTAATATCGGTATTGGCCTGCATAAGGGTAAACTCAGACTCGGAACGGTCGGTGAGCAGAACCGGCTGGATGCAACGGTAATCAGTGATGCGGTTAATCTCGCATCGCGGATCGAAGGTTTGACAAAACTCTATGGTGCACAGATCCTGATCACCGAAACCATCTATCGCAGTATCGAAGAAGTGGATAAATACCGCATACGGCTCATGGACAAGGTCAAAGTTTCGGGAAGACAGGAACCCATCACCATCTATGAAATTTTTAGCGGCGATCCAGAAAATATTCAGACCTTAAAGCTCGAATCGAAAAAGGATTTTGAGCAGGCTATTGCCCTGTACCAAGTTAAAGAATTTGAAAAAGCGAAACAATTATTCAAACAATATCTCATCCAATTTCCTGACGATAAACCCGCCCAATTGTATCTTAAACGCTGTGAACGTTATGTGATCGATGGTGTTCCCAACGACTGGAATGGCACTTTTGTTCTCTACGAAAAGAAATATTGAGCGCTACTTGGTAGGAGAAACTTCCCAGGGGGCAGGTCTCTGTTGCTGGTCTCATCTTTCCAGAATGCTTCCCTATGAGGGAAGGTTAACAGGATAGACCTGGCCTTATTGGTTCCCATATAAACGGAGTTTAGAGATACACATTCGTTCTAGCCTCGTCCTAAAAATATCATTCAACATCTGATGAAACCCTGTTTGCAAGCCCTCGAGAGGGTATATTAGTATCCATATCGATAACCAATGGGGATGCACAAATGAAGACTGCAATGGGTATTATCATGTTCGTGCTGGCGCTGGGAGTAAGCGCTTATGCTGAAACTCGAAAAGAGCAGCCGATGGAACCGACGCATAAACAAAAGGTTATTGCATTGCTTAAGAGCATTGAAACAGGAAGCACTATCCCCCTGAGCTATATCAATCCTTCAAAGTATATTCAGCACAATCTTAGCGTTGCGGATGGACTAGCTGGTTACAGAGCTTTGTTGAAACAACTCCCGACGAACTCTGCTAAGGTAAATATCATGAGAGCATTTCAGGACGGAGAATTTGTTTTCACTCACAGTGCTTACAATTTTTTCGGACCGAAAATCGGTTTTGATATCTTCCGTTTTGAAAATGGAAAAATTGTCGAGCATTGGGATAATCTACAGGGAACTGCCAAGCCTAATCCAAGTGGTCACTCCATGATCGACGGCACGACCCGGGTCAAAGACCTTCATAAGACGAAGGCCAATAAAGCTTTGGTAAGAGATTTCGCGGAAGATATTCTGGTGAATGGGAAAATGGAGAAGTTGGCCGGTTATTTTGATGGTGACAATTACATCCAACATAATCCGTTAATTCCTGACCAGCTATCTGGTTTGAGGAAAGCATGGGACGAATGGAGAAAGCGGGGCATTATCGTCAAATACCATACGATCCACAGGGTATTAGGCGAGGGTAATTTTGTTTTGGTTGTGAGCGATGGCCATATTGCCGGCAAACACGATTCTTTCTACGACTTGTTCAGAGTGGAGAATGGTAAGATTGCAGAACATTGGGATGTAATAGAAGAGATCCCTGCGAAAAAAAAGTGGAAAAATAACAACGGAAAATTTTGAACAAAGCCCAGCCACGGTACGAATGTCATCGAGGCGCAAAACTGACATGTTAACAAGTTTCACAGCTCGGTTCACACAGTGCAGCGCTCGATGAATAATACCAGCCACCTAAGCAACACCACCCGGGCAAACGAGCCCAGACGGTCACCGGCGCGTTCTGTACAAGTTACAGTACGTATTGATTGTTTCAGGGTGTTCGAGCCATATGACGCAGCACAACCAGTGATAACAAACCATTACGGAAATGGTATGAGCGTATAGCCAAGCGAAGAGGCTCCAAAACCGCAGCAGTCGCGTTAGCAAGAAAGCTGGTTGAGATTATCTTTGACGTGCTTCATGATCGAAAACCTTATAATGCGCAATTGCTCCATGCGAGCTAGCAGAATGTTAAGGAGAAAATGTCAAGGAGGCAAGCTCTCGCGATGATGAACCGGAACTCAGGAAATCAACGGTTTAGCACAGCCCTCGGATTCACCTTGGTTGAGAAAACCGGCTTGTAGAATGGGCGTGCCATCAGCATCAGTAAGGTGAGACACCAAGAGGGTGATCTCGAATGGGAGGATGGCTCATTCCCTGATAAAAACCGGACTGTTTGGCGAGACTGATGTGTTTAAAGCATGAAGCAATATTAGCATTTAACAATAAATCCCAGGGCGGCATTTGACAAAACCCCTTCCTGGGAGGTGGACCAGTCATGGACCTTCGGTCGCGCAAAATGAGAACTGGTTGAAACGTGCGGTGCGCGTTCCTTCCTGAAGTTGTTATATTTTCATTCTACGCAACAATCAATGTTTCACATCGAATTCGACAGCGAAAAAAAAATAGACACTGCAAAAGTTTGACTCTCCATATGATACAATAAAATGCATACGGTAATATCGCTTGAATTGCTACATTTTTGAAAACATTCTAAAGTGGCTAATTTTATTGTTTTGTACATAGTACCATTCCCGAATCATCCGAATGGAAGGCGCCCATGATGGAATTTTTTCGCGACCATCTCACACATTTTTTTGACCCATCTAGCTTGATTGGCGCATTGGTTTATGCCGTCTTCTTCTTTGGGCTGGCCCTATCTGCTGCCCGTATCGTGCGTATATCATTGAAGCGGGCCACGAAGTTTTTTCCTGATACTGCAGAAGCCATCTTTGTTTCTCAACTCCTCCGAGTCCTTGTGTTTTTAGTAGTATTTATCCTTTATGCTCATCTTATCCCTGCCCTTCGATCGTTAGGGACCGCCTTATTGACAGGAGCTAGCGTTGCTTCAGTCATCGTAGGTATTGCGTCTCAAAGCTCGATAGGGAACTTGATCGGAGGTTTTTCGATATTTCTCTTCCAGCGGTTCCACGTTGGGGATCGCCTTCAGTTGAACACTCCCAAAGGATTGGTAACTGGTACGGTTGAGATGTTGACGCTTGGTTATACGACCCTTCGGACTTCTGAAAACGAAGAAATCATGGTCCCAAATAATGTAATGGCAAATTCTGTGATGATTCGACTGCCGACAATGGAGCACAAAGAGTGAACCATTGCTAGAGCGATACGCATTTTCGCGAGATGATTCTCAAGTATCTGCATGAAGGATATTCAAAGGAGTAGGTGGTATGCTTAATGAGCCGTATTTGACCCAAATTGGTAGGACTATCCAACTATCGGTAGCTCCTGTTTTTCTGTTAACAGCTATAGGAACGACAATCACTGTCCTTACTAATCGGTTGGCTCGCATAGTTGACCGGGCACGTATTGTGGAAGAACGGATGACATCCGTGGCTGCGAAGGAAGAAGCAGCAAACCACTCAGAACTCGCAACGCTCTCCAGACGCGCTAAACTCATTAACATTGCCATTACGCTGGGAACCGTATGTGCACTTTTAATCTGTATGATGATTGCATCTATGTTTATTGGAGTATTTCTGTCACTCGATCTCGCAGTATTTGTATCTATACTTTTTGTGACCGCGATGCTTGTTTTTATAGGAGCTCTTTTGGCCTTCTTACGTGAAATCTTTATCGCAGTCAAAACATTGCGGATTGGAATGACGTAGAATGCTAATGGTTTGCACCGCGCTTAACCCTGTGAAATGATTTCTTATTCGATAACCATCATGCTATTGTAGATGATGACCCAAGGACGCTTGGATGTTCTTAAGTACCTCAATAAAAGTAATTGTTGCAAGGAATAAATCTTCGGCACGAGGTGGAATAAGTTATTTGATCCCGATTGAAGCATTTGGAGCTTTACTTTTAGGGGAGACTTTACAAAGCTATAAATCGAGGATATAGTCCGTCAATTTCTTACGTGATGGTTGACGTCATTTAAAAATGTTGATAATTTTCACCTACTTATAGAGTTAAGAATGAATCCAATATATTTTGTAACTTGTTGTTATAATTATATTCATATTGCCCAAATAATGTGCAAGTTACATTCTGGTTAAGAATACGAAGGAAATAATAACTTTTTTAGCACTCTTTTGCACAGGTTGTCCACATGGTTTGTTCGTAGAATATATAAGCATTTATTTTATAAAGTCTAAATCTTTTATGAACAATTTATTTTGAACACTTCTTTTTATTTAGTCAAGTTTGGCATGTGCAATTTTGTCTTGCCTATGGAGAAAAGCAACTGACAGATAATAGAAAGCGTCCCAAGAGACGGCCGTAGCGACGGCAACCAAATACGCGAGTGCCTAGTTGTTCTACGACACTCGCTGCAACGATTTCCTGATCTTCGGCAGCGTGCCGTTGAAGGTGCTCGTGCCTCTGTGCCAGCACCTGGACAGCGAGCGTGCCGGGATCATGGAAATCTAATCCACACATCTAAACAATCAACATTGCAACTACAAATCTGCACATGCCGCAATCGAAAAGAGTGCACCTTTCTAGATGAAAGCTGCATAATGGCAGTAACGATATTATGCATTATAGATTCCTTAAAGCGTGAAGAAATCATCCTTCCACATATTGTACGTTTCATTCCGTATTCGCTAAATACTCTTACAATATACATCGATGTCGTTGACGTCTATCTGAGTCTGGCTTATATTTGTCTAGATTCAGAAAGTCGTCCGGAACGCTTCTGGCTGTTACTCGATGGACCCGCTTACCGAAAATAGTTCCATTTCCGATTAAAGTGTGACATAATCTTGCCATTCAAAATAAGAAGCACCAGATGAAGTGATTTGGAAAAGTAAGAGCTAGGAGCACTAATAATGACCGATGAACTGAAAAAGCTGAACGAACAGCTAATCGAGGAAATCGCCAAGCGCAAACGGATGGAAGAAGCCTTG
>DASPQB010000067.1:0-40202 GCA_035625205.1 Nitrospirota bacterium
AAGCTTATGTTCCAGGGGATTCCTACCTTTTCTCCCGAGGTGTTCAAGGAGCTCGTAAACCTCGACCCGTCTAAGTCAAAGCAGCTTTCAAAAGGTATCGAGCAGCTCACCGATGAGGGTGTGGCCCAGCTCTTTACTCAGCAGCAGGGAAATCGGAAAATTATCGGCACGGTGGGCCAACTCCAGTTCGACGTGCTCCAATACCGTTTAGAGCACGAGTACGGCGCTAAATGCCGGTTTGACCAGATGTCCATTTACAAGGCCTGCTGGATCACGGCGACTGATGAAAAAGAAATGGTTACATTTTGCAGATTTAAGTCAGACCGCGTAGCAATGGATAAGGACGGCAATCTCGTATTTCTCGCCGAATCGGAATGGGTACTGCGGAACATGATCGAAGCCTACCCTCTGATTGACTTTCACTTTACATCTGAGTTCAAGAGAGAAATGCTGGAAATGAAGAAATAGTGCCGAGGAGAGCATCGCGCATGCTCAAGACCGCTGGCTCCTGTTGAGATTATCTCAAATTAACCTCCGGTAGTACTACCTGTCTTGTTATACACATCGTCTTGTCAATCGCGGCATGCACAATACCTTCCTCAGCGACCAGCTCAACGCGATGAACACGCTCAACTAATGACAACGTAGTAAGGGCGTCCTTGATGACGTCAAGTTCGTCGATGCTAATGATAAACATTGTAGAGAGTGTGCCGGTCCCCGGTTTTTGAACCGTGTTGATGCCGCCTTGTCCCATACAACGTACTCCAGGCCTAGCATCCAGGTAAGCTTGACCATGTAGATCGGGTCAGCAGAGCCGTACATACAGCACCGTAAATCGGACGGGCATAGTTTTTTTGTCCACCAGTGAAGCGGCAGTTTGACACGGATTTCTCGACAATCATTGGCGATTTAGGTGATTCGTCCGCCCATGCCACGGTATGCAGGGAATAAATTAAAATTCCAGCGCAAGCTCTTTGTTTTGAAAGATTCGGGAATACAGCACTACTTTTCACTTCACACTGTCAAACATGTTTATTTGCAGGCTCAGGCTGCATGTTACGGTAAGTTGTTACCGATTACAACGTCAGCCAGCAAGGATGCCGGCAGTCAACTATGCAAGTTATCTGCTTGATTTTACGTCACGACGGTGATATGCTGTTTTCATCCTTCGCCATTTGAAAATCCAGGGACTGCTATCGCCCAATGCTTGAGATGGTGGCAGCTGTGATTGGGACCGTTCTCTCTTCCGACCTGGAGAGGAGGCTTCGGAAGCCACCTCAGAGCAAACTTGTTACGGTCTCATGCGTATAACCTATGCTCGTAGAATATTTAAAGAACATACCGCTTTTCAAACATCTCAAGGATTCTCAGCTGAGAGAAATTGCCGCGCGTTGCAAGAGCGCTCAATACAAAAAGGGCGACGTCATCTTTCACAAGTCCGACCTAAGCACTGATCTGTACATCGTGAATTCGGGGAAGCTGAAAGCGCTCCTGGTTGACGAAGAAGGCGACGAGATTGTGTTAGCGCAATTCGAAAAAGGCGCATTCTTCGGCGAACTCAGCCTGCTCGACGGGAAAGGAAGATCCGCCACGATCGTGGTGGAAAAGGAATCTGAACTTTCTATCTTAAAAAAAGAAATGTTCTTCGATATCCTCTACAAAGATCCCCGGATCGCCGTTGAACTCATGGCAACCCTCGTTGAGAGGCTCCGGAAGGCCGACGAAATGATCGAATCCCTGGCATTCCTCGAAGTCGGCGAGCGGCTCATCAAGTCGTTGCTCGAGCATGCGACGCCGGTCGACGGCCCCATATCTGCAGGTAGCTACCTCAAAGCAGGGAAACTAACGCATAAGGAACTGGCTGCACGCATCGGCTCATCCCGAGAGGCCGTATCCAAGTGCCTCAAAGTGCTCATGGCGAAGGCCATTGTAAAAGAAGCAGACAGTAATATTTTAATTGCGCGCAATGCGCTCGAACGCCTCAAGGAACACGGGCGAGCGTAGGATCTCTCGACTTCCTTGCAGGTTCCCTGAGCCCCCTGCTACCATACTACTTTCCTCATCCACTCGATGTGACGGAACTAAAAACCACTGAACTGTCCGCTAAGGTAACCGCAGCTGGCTGAAAACGCTATGCATAAGTGATCAAAAAAATGAGCCGCCCTGCAGAGAGGCGGTTTGTTTATTTTTAGATCGTATCCCGCCGCGACTCGCCAAAAAAAATCCCGTCCCGTTGGCGGGAGGGGATAGGATAAATTGACCAGAACGACGCTATTAAATTTTCGGTAATTTTTCGAGAGCCTTCTTGATGTCTTCTTCGGGATGTTCGTGGTCGAACAGTTTGCCTTCCCTGTAATCTGCATAGGCTTGAAGGTCGAAGTACCCGTGACCGGATAGGTTAAAGAGGATGGTCTTCTGTTTGCCCTCATCCTTTGCGCGGATCGCTTCGTCAATTGCTGCCCGGACAGCATGGCCGCTCTCAGGCGCCGGGATAATCGACTCGGTCCCGGCGAACAGCACCGCGGCCTCGAAGACTTTTGTCTGCGTATAGGCCCTGGCTTCGATGATCTTGTCGTGGTAGAGCTGGGAAACGAGTGGCGAGTCTCCATGGTACCTGAGGCCGCCAGCGTGGATGCCTGCGGGCATGAAATCGTGGCCCAGCGTATACATGGTTAGGAGCGGCGTCATCCCAGCCACATCTCCGAAGTCGTAGCAAAACTCTCCCTTGGTTAGCGTGGGACACGACGTGGGCTCCACGGCGATCGCCCGGAGCTCCTTCTTGTTGCCGGTCAGTTTATCGTGCAGGAACGGGAAGGAAACTCCCGCAAAGTTGCTGCCGCCGCCGCAGCAGCCAATCACCACATCAGGATAATCGCCCGCGATCTCAAGCTGCTTTTTGGCCTCCTGACCGATTACGGTCTGGTGCAGGCATACGTGATTCAGCACCGACCCCAAAGCGTAATTCGTATCATTGTGCGTGGCCGCATCCTCAACTGCCTCAGATATTGCTATTCCCAGGCTCCCGGTGTTGTTGGGGTCGGCTTCAAGGATCTTTCTGCCCGCATTCGTCACCGTTGACGGGCTCGCGTGCACGGTGGCACCCCACGTCTCCATCATCATCCTACGGTAGGGCTTCTGGCCGAAGCTTACTTTCACCATATAAACGGTAACGTCGAGTCCGAATAGCTTGCCTGCAAGAGCCATAGATGAACCCCACTGGCCTGCGCCGGTCTCCGTTGCAATGCGCTTGATACCTGCCTTCTTGTTGTAGAAGGCTTGCGGAATGGACGTGTTCGGTTTGTGGCTGCCCGCAGGGCTCACGCCTTCATATTTATAATAGATCTTTGCTGGCGTGCCGAGAGCCTTCTCGAGTCGATGCGCCCGATACAATGGCGACGGTCTCCAAAGCGTATATATGTCGAGAACCTCTTCAGGAATATTGATCCAGCGCTCCTGGCTCACTTCCTGAAGGATGAGGTCCATGGGAAAGATGGGTTTAAGGTCATCGGGCCCAATCGGCTGCTTTGTCCCCGGATGGAGGGGAGGCTTGGGTTTGTTCGGCATATCCGCCATAATATTGTACCACTTGGTCGGAATTTCTTTGTCAGAGAGAACTATCTTGGTCTGTCTCATACCTTCCTCCTGCTACGTAAGGTCATATAATTTATGAACCAAAGTGGCGCTATTTTAAACTATTTTTAGACGTTTCACAATGGTTTTTAGCGATTTTTTTAGGGAAACGGCCTCCCTTTCTTCCGACGTCTTGATATGATCCGTACTGATGCCTTTTCACTCAGGATAGTCGAAGCAATACTGTCATAGATTGGCCCTTTGTTTAACAAAGGAACGACTTAGCTTCGGGTATTGGAACGCGAGTAAAGGCGATACTCGTTCCTACGACGTACTAGTCAGCGTCCAGGGAATATACGGATCAATAGCCATCTCGATGTGCATGGCAATCCCTCTTCTTTCGAAACGTTTCCAGGCTTCGTCTCGAATCTCCACATCAACTGCCGGCTACAAGCCGATGGAGAACATGCTCTCCAGATCGTGGCGGGAATGGGCCCGGAAGGCCACGAGCGTCTCCGACGTTAGTATTCCTTCCACCTTCAGCATATGGCTCGTCACAACTTCAGCCAGTTGGTCATTATCTTGGACGCGAATGATAACTGCAAGATCGTATCTGCCGGCCAAAGAATAGACTTCGGTGATCCCCTTCAAGTCGGCAAGCGTTTCGGCCACGGAGTTCACCTTGTCCCGGGCGACCCTCAACAACACCAAAGCAGTAACCATGATGAACCTCCTGTATGCATGATTTTGTCAACTATAGCAGATTTTTTTATTGACCGGCCAGCAGCTACGGTCAGATCTCGCTACATCGAGGGTCCGGAGCTGTGAGGTCATTATTGAGAAATAGACTGTGGGCTGGACAGCCTCCGTGACATTCTGAATGATGACGACACGATACCTGTGTGCATAAATTTAGTGTCGAACTTCGGAAATAGGCAAGTGCCTGATGTTGCCAGATAGCTTGAAAAGGATCGTTCACGATGTTGCCAAGGAGAAAATCCTTCAGTCCAAAAAAAAGATTGCAAGGATACACGGAACCGTCCGGCATGATCCCCAATTTCGTGGTTCCTGCAGGGCAGCGGACATGTACAAGCTCGGGAAAATGCCTTGTGTCTGGCAGGAAGCCCGAACAGAAGACCATGCCCACCTCTTTTGAATTGAACAGCCGTTCTATAGTTGACGCGAATCGGGGAAACGGTACCGTAGTCTGCAGTTCACTCCGAGAAAGAGCATCTCGATAGATAAAGTAATATTTTTTTGGTTTCAGAGATAGAATTTCACGAATCATACCGCGTCCCATCTTCGGGTGAAAGACGGATTTAACAACCGGTTTGTATGTCCGAATAAAGCCTCTGGCCCGTTCAAACGTCCCTCGGTCATTGATAGAAATACCTGCTGTCACCCCGCTCCCCAAGCTCATGATTTCTTCGAGTACCTTCAAGTTCGTCCCATTCGAACTGATGTTTACGAAAAAACCGGAAAGCAGTGATTCGCGAACGAACGACAAAATATCCGGATGCAGCGTCGGCTCTCCGCCGATTATGTTGATCGTCCGAACCGCTCTCTCCTTGAGAGCGACAAGCATCACTTTGAAATCGGCAAGAGACATATCCTGCACTCGTGGCAGGAACCGATTAAAACAGAAGTCACAGGACAGATTGCATCGGAGCGTGGGATAGAATTGTATGTAGTCGGGGCCGGTTCTCATGTATTCATGTATCTTAGTCGTTCATCTTCCGGGAGAAGGGATGGCGTAACTGGAGTAGGCCAGATTTATCCAATCGAATACCCCGTTCCACTTTTTCGAATGAACCCTTCTTGTTCCAAGCTCAGGAGATTAGCTTTCACTCGCTCCGAAGCCATGTCAGTTTTCCTCACTATTTGTGCCACCCTTAGTGGCGACTCGGCAACAAGCACTTTTAATATCCGCCCCCGCACCTGCCGGTTAGAATTTTCGAAGGGGCTCTGGCGTATATAATGGACGCTCTTCCTGTTGGGGTTCCCATTCTCCCGCTTGAGCATGGACCCGTAGTCCATAAGAGCATTGTACCATTTCCGCGGCGCTTTAGTATCCAGGGTCTGTTCCACGAGAGGGATGATCTCGCCGTCGTGAATGGCACCGCGGTTCGGAAAGAACTCATGAATGAACACCCTACGGATGTTGGTGTCCATAAAGACCACGGGCTTGTTGTAGGCGAAGGCCGCTATGGCACTCGCCGTATATTTCCCGATGCCGGGAAGCGTGCAGAGCTGTTCCGGATCGCGTGGTAGTTTGCCCTGATGCTCATGAGCCACCTGCTGCGCCAGAGACTTGAGAGCAAGCGCTCGGCGGTTGTAGCCCATGCCCGACCATATCTTGAGCAATTTTAAAAGCGGTGTCCGGGCCAGGGCATTGAAGTTGGGAATCGCGCTCAGGAACTCCTGGAACTTTTCGATGACCCGCTCCACCTGCGTCTGCTGCAGCATGACCTCAGATACTAAGACACGGTAAGGGGTAGGATTTTTTCTCCACGGCAAACTGCGTCCTGCATGGTCGTAATATTCGTAAACTTTTTTTCGGAAGACACGGACTTCAGCGGTGGTGAGCAGTTTGTATTTCTTCTTTCGACGGATCGTGGTTGTTTTCCTCTGCATATGCCTGAAGAGATATTCTTTGACGTTATTTTTTTTTGAGTAGAATATAAAGCGCGCCGAGCCCGCCATCACACTGCCGAGCGGTTACGAAGGCAATAATGTCCTTACGGAAGTGACCGGCCAAACGTTTAACGACCGCTTCTTTCAAGCGTGCGCCGTTGACTGAACGAAGACCCCTGCCGTGGATAACTTTTACACAGCGCAGTTTTTTTTTAAAGGATCCTTGGATAAAATGCTCTAGCTCCTCTTCAGCCTCCGGTACGGTGCAACCGTGGAGGTCGAGATAGGCCTGGACCGAGAACTGTCCTTCGTGAAGATTCCGAATGATATCCTCGCGAAATTCAGGATTGACCCATTCGACGTATTCCTGCGTATGCGGCAAATTGATGGGTCGTTGTCCTCCCGCGATTTCTCCAAGGATGCCCAGTGCCTCGCATTCGGGATCACGGCGCACTGAGGTAGTATCGGTCTTTCGGGGACGGGGAGCGCAGGTCAAAGAACGGAACGCTTCAATCTCCTGCACATCATGCATGGCGACATGGAAAAGCTCTTCTTCGGTATTTATCTCTTTTTTCTTTTGGGGAAAAGATGGAGGAGCAGAAACGGCTTGTGCGCCCTCAATCTTTTTCTTGAGTTTCTCGAAAGGGCGGATGGCAAAGGTCTTGTTACCCATAGATCACGCTCGCACCAATATATTCAGTTACTCCTCGTCGTAGTCCTTTCCCCAAGGAAGAAAGGGCTGATAAGGAGGGGGCATTAAAAAAAATCAGAGCGGGCCGTAAGCCGAGTTCTGTCCCCTGATTGCTCAGGGTGGTGAGCATTTATCTGGGCTATCGATTGCTCGGTAGCACGAGCGACCTACCCGGAAGTCTCGGACGGGCCATCCTTACCCCCTTGCGGGAGATGCTTCCCTATGTGGTCTTGCTCCAGGCGGGGTTTTCCAAGCACTCGGCATTGCTGCCGGGTCTGGTGGGCTCTTACCCCACCGTTTCACCCTTACCCTGTTCGGGGCGGTCTTCTTTTCTGTGGCACTGTCCATGGGGTCACCCCCTGTCCCGTTTCGGGACCGCCTTGCCCTGCGGAGCTCGGACTTTCCTCCCTCCGTTGCCGGAGAGTGATCACCTCACCCGCTCTGATTAATTTATCTGAATTTTCCTCCCAGAGAACGCTGTGATTGTCGAAAATTCGACACAGATCATGAAGAAAACTGCTCTTCTTCCTTTCCTTTGTTCTTTAAACACTCTGTGTTCTCGAGGTCATACTGTTCTTTCATCGATCGCCTTGTTTGCCAATTCATCCGCTTCCTTGTTCCTCTCTCGAGGTATGTATTGTACCTCAACGCTCCCGATTTTCGCAATAAGCTCTTTGGCCTTCAGGAAGAGCGGCTTGAGCCCTTCATTTTTCACTTTGTACTGGCCGTTCAACTGTTTCACCATAAGCTCAGAATCGGCATGCAACTTGACATTTGATGCGCCGAGTTTTATAGCGTGTTCCAACCCGAGAATTGCCGCCCGGTATTCAGCAATGTTGTTCGTGGTCGTGCCGAGATAACGTGCGATCTTCTCCACGGGCTTGCCATCCTGCAATATGAAAATACCGGCACCTGCCTCTCCGGGGTTATTCCGCGAAGCACCGTCGGTAAAGATAGTGAGATTCACTTTGCTGATAGTATTCAAGTTGCGCCCTCTGCAGGAAGATTGTGAGTCACCGAACAAAGCGATGAGAGTAAATGATTCGATATTTGTTCAGCCAAATTCGGACGTCGTACCGCTCTTTTTTGTACTATTTGGGTACGATCGCCTCTTTGTAATATAACATGCGATGACAGTTGGGACAGGTAATTATGCTTTCATTTTTTTTCACGTTCACGAATATCTGCGGAGGGATACTCATGTAGCAACCGGAGCAGGATTCGCCGCGCACCTCCGTAATGGCGACTCCCGCCTTTGTGCTAAGCAGTTTCTGATATTGAACGAGTATGTCGGGCTTGACACGTGCCACGACCTCCTGCCATGCGCCCTCTAGTCCCTTCAGCTCTTCCTCCATTTTCGAAAAATCAGCCTCGCGCTGCATCTGCTCGGATTGGAGTACCGCTTCTTCTTCCTTGGACCGCTGCTCCGCACTCGCTATCTTCGCTGCAGTCGCATCGATCTTTTCCATGAGAACCAGGATGTCATCCTCAATGGCCTTATTCTCCCTTTCCCCTATCTCGATCTCCTTGAGCAGCGCTTGATATTCCTTGTTGTTCTTGATCTCGGAGGTTCGAGCTTTAAGCTTTTCGACCTTCTGCACCCCTGCATCCAAGTCCAGGTCGCGGTCCCGCTTGTTTTTCTGTGCTGCCTGAAGTTCTTCCTTGACACTTTCAAGATTTTTTTTATTCGCCTCACGTTTCCGCTCGAGGTCGGCGAGGAACTCCGGCAGTCGTTTTTTCTGCTCTCTGAGGGAGCGGATTTTACCGTCGATTTCTTGGAGTTGGATAAGCAGGCTTAGTTGTTCGTCCATCACGCCTCCAAAATAAAAAATGCGCCGATCGGCGCATTTTACACAGTGTTCGTTTTCTTTGCGTCTGTAAGCTTGGCAAATTGCATTGTCCGCTCCCTGTTTAAGATGGTGGGCCCACCAGGACTCGAACCTGGGACCAACCGGTTATGAGCCGGTAGCTCTACCAGCTGAGCTATGGGCCCCCCAAGGGGAAACTGTCGTTCTCCTCATCGCACGCACGACCAAAAGATAGATCCGATTAGGCGATTGGCGTCGAATACCTTGATGATGAGTTGCTTGGTACGCGGAACCTGACGCGAACGGCCCCCTATATTGTCAGAACTGCCCAAAAATGTCAAGGTGCCAGTGCTACTCGATGAAACTCTTAAGCTGCTTGCTCCTGCTCGGGTGGCGCAGTTTCCGCAACGCCTTTGCCTCGATCTGGCGGATCCGCTCGCGCGTGACGTCGAATTCCTGGCCAACTTCTTCGAGCGTATGGTCTGTCTGCTCGCCTATGCCGAAGCGCCATCGGAGCACCTTTTCTTCACGTTCCGTCAGCGTATTAAGCACCCTGCGTACCTGCTGGTGGAGATTCTTCCGGATTGCCGACTCGAGCGGCGACGCAACTTTCTTGTCCTCGATGAAGTCGCCCAGGTGGCTGTCCTCTTCCTCCCCGATGGGGGTCTCTAACGAGATCGGTTCCTTCGCAATTTTCATGATCTTGCGGACTTTCTCAACTGGCAGCTTCATGGACGCGGCGATCTCCTCGGTTGTCGGTTCCCTGCCAAGGTCCTGGACGAGACCACGCGAGGTACGGATGAGCTTGTTCATTGTCTCGATCATATGCACCGGGATGCGGATTGTGCGCGCCTGGTCTGCAATGGCCCTGGTTATTGCCTGCCTGATCCACCACGTGGCATACGTGCTGAATTTATACCCGCGTTGCCATTCGAACTTGTCCACGGCTTTCATAAGACCGATGTTGCCCTCCTGGATGAGGTCCAGGAACTGAAGTCCGCGGTTGGTGTATTTCTTTGCAATGGAGACAACCAGCCGAAGGTTCGCTTCCACCAGTTCGCTCTTGGCGTACTTGGCGCGCTCTTCGGCCCGCTCGTAGGCTCTGAACACTTTTTTCAGCTCCTCGGCGGAGACTCCACAATCCATCTCGATATTTTTCATTCGCTTGACGGCGTTCCGGTACGTTTTTTCCATCCCGAGAAGCGCCTCCTGCTTCATTTCAAGCCTGCGCGCTGCATTCTTCAGCTCGCGTTCTCCCACGCGCATCTTCTTAAATACGTCCTTCAACTCGGCAATGGCTAGTCCCGACTTCCGCTCGAGCCCGTGGATCTCGCGTTCTGAGAGCTGCACCTCACCCACCATCTCACGCAGCTTCATGACCAGCCTGTCGGTCTGGCGGCAATGGATATTCAGCGCTTCCAACTTGTCGAACAGAGCGTTCCGCGCTGTTTGCATCTTTTCACGTAGATTTTTCTTACGAGCTTCGGTACAGCGGCTGCTCGTTATGTGGTTTGTGAGCGTAGTAAGTTCCTTGCTGTGGCGGTCAACCTCGTTTATGAGCTTGATCACGCGGGCATGGAGCTCTTCCTCGTTCTGGCTCTGAAGATCGTCGAAATCGTCGTCGCCGGCGTGAACGACTTCATTGATGCTGATCTTTCCTTTCCTCAGCTTATCGCCAAGATCGCGGACATCTTGGAGCGCAAACGGCAGACCGTAGAGTATCTGGGCCGCCTCTCGCTTGCCCTCTTCAATCCTTTTCGCGATTGCTACCTCTCCTTCTTTCGACAGAAGCGGTACCGTCCCCATCTCTTTCAGATAGAGTCGGACGGGATCATCGGTCTTTCCCACGCCGACCTCGACCTCTTCTTCTTCAACATCTTCCTCGGCAGCGTCTTCAAGGCTCACTTCGTCCGGCTCCGCGCCTTCTTCCAGTTCATCATCGGCATGCTGCCGAACCTTTCCATCGTGCCGCGAATCGGCCATATCGATGTCCATTTCTCCGTCGCCGAACAAAGAGATGATACTATCGAGCTGTTCTGTTGAAACATCTTCATGAGGGATAGGCTCCTGTGTTTCATCAAAGGGAACATAATTGCGTTCTTTTCCAGCTCCGTTCGTTTTTTTGGAATCTACAGCTTTGTCCCGTTTGGACATACTCTAGTGCTCCTTTTATGCGGCAGCGTTTACGCTGTCATGATTTATGCGCTGAAAAAAATTACCTCATCCATTTCGTCCCTAGAGACCGGGAATGCGTCGCCCGGGACGACGGCTCAATTGCTGTTGTATCTCGAGAAGCCGTTTGTACTCCGGGCTATTGCCTTGTTCTTCCGCGTCCTTGAGCGCCTTCACAATTTGTTTCATCTTTTTCTCCGGGTCCTGCTGTTTGATGGCGTCGACGCAATCTTGGCAATGTTTCTCTGGATCGTCGTATTCCATCTCGAGCACGGCATAGTGTGAAAATAGCTTGTTCAGCTCTTCATCGCCGCCCTGCAGCAATGTCCTTAAGTCGAGCGAACCGGTTGCACCCAGGACCTCGAAAATCCGCTCCACGGCCCGACGGAACAGCGGGTCGGAAAAATCCGGGGGCTGGAGCTGCGTCTTAAGGCTCCGCGCAATGCCCTCATCTTTCAGCATGAGGTGTACTAGGATCTCTTCAGCCTTAGGTCGGTGCCCCCGTGACAGGGTTGCTGCCTTCTCGCTCGTTGCTGTCGCGGCGTGACTCCTCTGTTTTGGCATTTCCTGCCTGAGAACTGCCTCGTCGAGATCAAGGGCCTCAGCTGTTTTTTTCAGATAGTAGTCCCGTTCGATACCACTAGAAAGCTTTGCGATGAACTCCAGCATCTTCCCGGCCTCTTCGACTTTTTCATCGATTGAGGCCGCAGGGCCCTTTGTAACAACCTGGGTCAT
This sequence comes from Nitrospirota bacterium, assembly GCA_035625205.1. GTDB lineage: Bacteria > Nitrospirota > UBA9217 > UBA9217 > UBA9217 > JAJYKN01. Next base: position 11,611 of record DASPQB010000067.1, read on the forward strand.
TACAAAGTCCATAAACTTCAAGGACTGGCGCAGGCGCTCGGCAAATACCTCGGGACCATGTTTTTGAAGAAATGTATCCGGATCGTCATTGTCCGGGAGCGATACCACGTTCACCTTCATCCCGCTTGATACGAAAAGATCAAAACCCCGGAGCGATGCCCTTACACCCGCCGGATCAGGATCGAATATCAGCACAAGCTTGTCAGCAAACCTTCGCATAAGGCGGAGATGCCCTTCGGTCAGTGCCGTACCGAGCATGGCTACGGCGTTTCGTATCCCGAACTGGTGGCACGCAATCGCATCGAGGTATCCCTCGACGATGATGAAGTATCCCTGCTTACGGCCTGCTTCCTTGGCCGCGTCGAGACAATATAGTGTATTACTCTTGCTGTAGAGCGGGGTCTCCGAAGAATTCAGATACTTCGGCAGCGAGTCGTCCATAACCCTGCCGCCGAAGGCGATAATGTTCCCCATGATATCGCGGATCGGGAACATGATCCTTCCCCGAAAGCGGTCGTAGTGACCTTCTCCTTCGCTCCGCTTTACGATGAGTCCCGCCTTTTCCATCTGATCAGAGGTGTATCCCTTCTGCTTTAAATATCGGACCAGACCCTCCCACTCGGGCCTGGCATACCCAAGCCCGAAGTTTTTTATAATGGCGTCACTGATTCCGCGTTTTGCGAGGTACAGCCGCGCATGACTTCCCCCAGCCCCTTCGAGTTCCTTCCGATAATAATTGGCCGCCTCGGACACTGCGGCGAGGAGCGCCGTCCGTTCGTCAGCGGTTTTTTTGTCTTCTCTCCTCGACCTGCTGTCCGACGGCAGTACGATCCCGGTACGCTCCGCCAGCTTCCTAACCGCTCCGGGAAAGTTCAATCCTTCCTGCAGTTCGATGAATTTGAACACATCGCCACCTGTGCCGCACCCGAAGCAATAAAAGATCTGTTTGTCCTGGTTTACTGAAAACGATGGGGTCTTCTCGACATGAAAAGGACAGAGCCCGGTATGGTTCTTTCCCGTCTTCTTCAGGGACACATATCCGGAAATGATATCAACGATATCGACGCTGTCCCTGACCCGGCTTATAAGATCATCGGAGAACACGTTATTTTTTCAGCTCCGCAACCGTTACGCCCGCACCGCCTTCAAGCGGCTCCCCTGGCCGGATAGACGCGACGAGCGGATGGTTTTTTAAAAATTTTGTCACTGCCGCTTTGAGCGCACCCGTTCCCAGCCCGTGGATCACGGTAACAATCGAGAAGTGGCTGAAGACTGCCCGATCGAGAAAGCGGTCGACCTCGTTCAGCCCTTCGTCCACCCGCAGACCGAGGATGTTCAACCGGTCAGAAACACCTTCTTCTTCGTCAAGCTTGGTGCTCCATCCAGAAATTGTCACAGCAGGCCTCTGCCGCACGGCAGGTTCCGCCGGCGCCACATCAGCGGCCTGAAGCTTGATCTTTTTTCCGGATACCTCGAGCTCGAGCGTGTCCCGGCTCAGAGCAAGAACGGTCCCCGTCTTGTTCAGCCTCGCTATCTTCACCCTATCGCCAGCATGAATATTCCTGATCGATCCAGTGACCGCCGGCTGCTGCTCGATATCAGGCTCAAGCTTTTTTCCGAGCGTCTCGATTTCAGCATTTACTCGATTTGCTTCTGCTTGCTCAATCCTCACATTGCGAGAAAGTTCGCGAAGCTTCTGCCTGAGCGCGTGCAGCACGTCACGTGCTTCTGACTGTGCATGAATCCGGATACTCCGCGCCTCTTCGCGGGCAGCGGTCAGCATGGATGCCGACTCCCTACGGTCCTGCGCCGCGGCAGAACGGTCCTTCTCAAGGGCCTGCCGCTCTAAATCAAGCAGGCGTGACTCCTGTTCCATGTGCTTGAGCAGGTCGTCAAGCCTAGTATCGTCCTCGCCGATCCTCGCACGTGCGCATCCTATCACCTCTGCGGGTACACCGAGGCTCGCTGCCATGTCCAGCCCGTAGCTTCTCCCGGGACGTCCGGGGATAAGACGGTATGTCGGCTTGAGCGTCTGTGGGTCGAATTCCATAGCTGCATTCGAGGCACCACCCGTCTGAGAGCCGAAAAGCTTTAGAGCATTGTGGTGTGTTGTCACCAGGGAGATACTGCCTCGCTCGATCAGGCTCTCGAGCACCGCTGCGCCAAGTCCCGCACCCTCACTTGGATCCGTACCCGATCCCAGTTCATCGAGCAAAACCAGGGAATTCTTGTCCGCCTCTTGAAGGATCTCAGCAATCTGGCTCACATGGGAAGAGAAGGTACTCAAGTCTTGCTCAATGCTTTGTTCATCGCCGATGTCTGCAAACACCGAGCCGAAGCACGGCAGCTCGCTGCCTTCAGCAGCGGTCACCGGCAGACCGGATTGCGCCATGAAGCTTAAGAGCCCCACGGTTTTCAGAATCACGGTTTTCCCGCCTGCATTCGGACCGCTTATGATCAGCACCCGATCGCAACTACTGAGCATGATATCATTCGGTTCAACGGCGTTGCCGCCAATAGTCTTTTGTTTCCAGACAAGCAGCGGATGGCGGGCGGTGCGAAGCCGTATGCCTCGTTCCCGGGTCAGGAGGGGGATAGCGCAGCCATACTCCATGCCGAAACGTGCTCTGGCGGATATTTCATCGATCTCCGCGAGGACTTGAATCATATCCTCGATCGTACCGGATTCCCGTGACAGAAGGCCGGTCAGTTCCCGCAGAATGCGATCTACTTCGTCGCGTTCCTCCATGCGGAGTTCGGCAAGCCGGTTGTTCTGCTCCAGCACATCAAGAGGCTCCACAAAGAGCGTGGCCCGTGAGCCAGATTGGCCGTGCACGACGCCCTTGATGTTCTGCCGAAAGCCGGGTTTGAGTGGAAGCACATACCGGTCATCGCGGATCGTGATCACCGGCTCTTGAATGATCTTCTGAAAACCGCTATCCTGAAGGATACCCGACATCCGGGTGAGAACCTCTTCCCGAGTTTGAGCAAGCCGCTTGCGGATCTTGCGGAGCGTCGGGCTCGCAACGTCCTTGACCTCCGACCGCTCGTCTATCGCGGAGTGAACCGCGTCTTCGATATGCTTAAGTGGCCGTATCCTGTCAGCTTTTGCTTTGATAAGCGGGGCTGTTACCCTGCTGTCCATCCGTTCAAAGAACAGCTTGACCCTTCTTGCGGCGCCCATCGTCACTGCTGTATTCAGTAGCTCGGTCGGTGTGAGCATACCTCCCGGCACGCCGAGTTTTGCAACTGCATGCCCTACGACAAGGATGCCTTCCAGTGGCGGGTTCAGGCCGCGCTCCAAGATCTGAAGAAATTCATTCGTTTCATTAAGGCGCTCTTCGGCGACTGAGAGATCACCTGTCGGCAGCATGTTGAGCACAGATATTCTCCCGACTTCTGAAGCAGCGTATCCGGCTACAATATTTATGATTTTGTCAAATTCGAGGACCCGCAGGGTATGTTCATTCATAGTTCACGCCGCAGGTAGCTCATTCATAGGGCCCGCTGTTTCTGGCTGAGGCTTGAGCGCGCTGTCATCTGGTACCGTTCTCGGTGTTCGCAATTGGATTGTTGAAACAGATTGATAAAATGCAGGATCAAATAAAAACTCCTAAAAAAAATCAGGGGGCCTCGGTCTTGATGGCCCCCTGCGTCCGGCTTAATAAAAAAAATGACATGTCTTTTGACTGATTATTTTCTCTATCCCAGTGCATTTTTTACCAGTTCACTGACGAGCTTACCATCGGCGCGTCCACCCACGATAGGAATGAGCGTCTTCATGACCTTGCCCAGATCCTTTGCACCCTGCGCGCCGGACTGAGCAATGGCGTCCCGAACCATGTGTTCAAGTTCTTCCTGCGTAAGCTGTTTTGGCAAGTAGGCCTCAAGCACCGCGATTTCGGCGGTTTCTTTGTTCACCAGATCCTGCCTTCCGCCTTTAGTAAATTGTTCGACCGAGTCCCGACGCTGTTTGATGAGCGTTCGTACAGTCTCGATTACTTCTTCTTCGGTCAGCGGTCGTCTTTTATCGATCTGCTTGTTCTTCAGTGCGGCGTTTAACATGCGCAGAGTCGAAACTTTGTCTTTCGCTCCCGACTTGAGGGCTTCTTTAGTATCCGATTCAATTATCGAGCGTAATTCCATACCGCCCCTCTCATCAGCCAAATCGGTCCTCCTGGCATTGTGGGCATGGTGCTTCCCCGACCAGGGCCACAGGGATAATTAACTATGCCTGGACAGGCGCGCTGTCTTGGCGGCTTTCTTTCGAGCAGCCAATGCTTTTTTCTTGCGCTTTACGCTAGGCTTCTCGTAATGCTCTCTCTTTTTGACCTCGGAAAGCACTCCTTCTTTTTCAATACTTTTTTTAAACCTCCGAAGTGCTGCCTCAAAAGGCTCATTCTCACGTAACCTTATACTTGGCACTTTCGCTACACCCCCCTCCGACCGAAACACATTGTAATATAAGAATATTTATTTTCTAAGCCATGTGAAAAGTGACCCCCCAAAGGTATAAACAAGGAAACCGCTCCATCTTGATCTTGAGAAGCGGCATAATCATTAAAATTAACAAGTCTTATGGTGAAAGTCAAGGGAAATTATCGTTACTTTTTCAGTCAGTTTCAGGTCTATATCATATAATAAATAATGCTACACTCTCGGCATTATCATCATTAGCTCCGGTATGCGGCGTTGATTTTAACATATTCATACGACATGTCGCATGTCCAGACCGTAGCGTTCCCTTTACCCTTGTGTAAATCAATGATGATCTGAATATCCCGCTGTTTGAGAGCTAGTGCTGCATCTCGCTCGGCTGCCTTGCCCTGACCCAACCCCTTTTCTACGAGCTTAGCTTTACCAATCGAGATGTCCGTCCTTCCCTCGTCCATATCTATACCCGCGTACCCCAGCGCCGCCATGATTCTTCCCCAGTTTGCATCTTCACCGAACAGCGCGGTTTTTATAAGGCTGGACTTGGCAACAGTCACTGCTGCACGTTTGGCTTCGACCGAGTTTTTTGCGTTCCGTACTTCGATCTCGACGAACTTCGTGGCGCCTTCGCCGTCACGAACCACTTGTTTGGCGAGCGATAAAGTAATCGTATCGAGACACGCCTGAAACTTTCTGAGGTCTTTGGTCCCGGGGGCAATCCTCTTGGTTCCCGCGAAGCCGTTCGCCATACATAAGATCGTATCGTTCGTACTGGTCTCGCCGTCCACTGTTATATTATTGAATGAGCGCTCGACCGAAGCGAGTACCGCTTTCTTGAGCAGCGGGGCGGATATAGCGGCATCAGTCACGATAAAACAGAGCATCGTCGCCATGTCCGGATGGATCATTCCCGATCCCTTAGCAATGCCTCCGACCGTAATCGTCTTGCCGCCGATTTCTTCCTGAACGATGGACAGTTTCGGGTACATGTCCGTGGTCATAATCGCCTCAGCCGCCTGCTCCCAACCGGTCGCCGAGAGAAGACCTGCAGCGGTCGATATGCCCGTCGATATTTTCGGCACCGGAAGGTACTCTCCGATCACCCCCGTTGAGGCCACATACACGACATCAGGTTTCAAGCCGAACGTACGAGCAGCCACCTCCACCGCCGCGCGTGCGTCTGCAAGACCACGCTTCCCCGTACATGCATTGGCACAGCCGCTATTGGCTATTATCACCTGTCCCTTTCCTGACTTTACTTTAGCCATGTCGAGTAGAACGGGCGCTGCCTTTACCCGGTTTTTCGTGAATACACCCACGACTGATGCTTCTCGATCGGAAAGAATGATTGCTAGGTCTTTTTTCTCGTTCTTCTTAATCCCGCACGAGATGCCCCATACTTTGAAACCGGGAACGGAAAAACTTTTTGTATCCAGAGTTCTCATGAGTCTACCCCTATCGGCAATGATTTGGATACTTCTATCACGGGAAAATCCCCGCGATCTTAATACCTTCCATTTCAGGAAAACCCATCATCAGGTTCATGTTCTGGATTGCCTGCCCTGATGCTCCTTTCACGAGGTTATCGATGGCTGAAACCACGACAACCCTGCCGGTGCGGCTGTCGGCATAGATCCCGATATCGCAGAAATTGGAACCCCGCACATTTCGCACATTCGGGAACTCACCGGGATCCAGAAGCCGTACAAATGGTTCATCGCGATAGAATTCTCGATAGAGTGCGTGCAGCGATTCTGTATCGGCAGCCGCGTTCAATCCGGCATAACTCGTCGTCAGTATCCCGCGGTTCATGGGAATAAGATGCGGCGTAAATGAAACCTTTATCGGCTGACGGGCCAACATTGTCAGTTCTTGTTCGATTTCAGGTGTATGCCGGTGAATCCCAATTTTGTATGCCATCAGACCTTCATTGACCTCAGGGTAATGGTATACAAGCGACGGACCGCGACCTGCACCGGAAACTCCCGACTTGGAATCGATGATAACGCTCGTGAGGTCTACAAACCCTTTTTTTATGAGGGGAGCGAGCGAAAGGATAGCGCCGGTGGGATAGCAGCCGGGGTTAGCAACAAGCGAAGCCTTCTTGATTTTATCTCTATGTAGTTCGGGTAATCCATAGACTGCACTCCTAAGAAGCTCGGGGTGCTGATGACAATGCCCGTACCACATTTCGTAGACCGTCGGATCGGCCAGTCGGTAGTCAGCAGAAAGGTCAACGATTTTTTTACCAAGGTGATGGAACCGGGACGCCGCCTCCTGGGCTGTCACATGGGGTAGCGCCAGAAATACAAAATCTGTTTTTTGTGCTATGGAATCCGGGTCAAGCGGTTCACAGACGAGATCCGTTAAGCCGGTCAGATGGGGGAAGATAGTGGTGAGTGGTTTTCCGGCAGATCTCTCCGATGTGACCGAGGTAATCCGAACTCGTGGATGATTAACAAGCAATCGGTACAACTCGCCTCCTGTGTACCCGCTCGACCCCACGATCGCTATGTTGACTTTCTCAAGAGCCATGTCATAAATCCGTGATGAAATTTACTGCAATATGCATCGTGCAGAGGATAATAGAAAAGGGAAGGCATCTCTACCTTCCCTTTTTCTTTCTAAACAGGATCTGCAACGCAAGAGAACACAGATAGGTATATAATCCCTTATCTCTTCGAGAACTGGAACCGGGCACGCGCGCCTTTCTGGCCGTATTTCTTTCGCTCTTTTGCCCTCGGGTCGCGAGTCAGGAGCCCCTCCTTGCGCAGTTTGCCACGGGACTCGGCATCCACGGCAAGAAGCGCCTTGGATATACCATGTCTGATTGCCCCTGCCTGGCCGGAGTTGCCTCCGCCAAGTACGCTAACGAGAACATCAAATTTATCCACGGTGCCGGTGACCTCGAAGGGCTGGCGAATGATCATCTTGAGGACGTCCCTGCCGAAGTACTGGTCCATGGATTTCTCATTAATAGTTACTTTTCCACTTCCGGGCATCAACCACACCCTGGCGATGGAGTTTTTGCGCTTACCCGTTGCGTAATATCTGGATACTGTTGCTGCTGACATGAAAATCCTCCTAAACGGATTTGCCGTAGTTCTTTAGAGTTTCATCTCCACGGGTTGCTGTGCGCTGTGCGGATGTTTTTCCCCGGCGTAGACTTTGAGTTTGCTTAGCATCTGCTTGCCTAGACGTGTTTTCGGAAGCATACCTTCCACGGCCTTTTTCAACACATCCTCTGGCTTGCTCTTGAGCAGTTTGCCGGCGGTAATAGATTTAAGACCGCCAGGATATCCGGAATGGCTGTAGTACGTCTTCTGGTCGAGTTTTTTGCCGGTTAGATGAATTTTTTCTGCATTCACTACTATTACGAAGTCGCCGGTGTCCACGTGCTTCGTGAAAACCGGTTTGGTTTTACCCTTAAGTACTGACGCTACAACAGAAGCCAACCTTCCGAGGGTTTTTCCGTTCGCGTCGACTACATGCCAACTCCTTTGAATTTCTTCCTTTTTTGCTGAATAAGTTCCCATTATGCCCGCCTCATGCTGTGTTTTTTTTATCAAGAATTGCGAATATAAACAATTTAGTCTGTTTTGTCAAGCCTTTTATGAAAAATTAGCATATATAATTCATTACCAACCGCTTCTGTAGGAAAAGACTGATAATATTTAAAAATCAATGCCTTAGTAGTAACTGACAGATGACTTTAATTGTTTTACCTGATAAAACTCTCAATTAATTCGTGATAACAAAATTCGTAGCCGATACAAGCAATTATTTCATGAAAATAAAAAAAAGGCGGTTTTTTTCACCGCCTTTTGTGTCACTCATTCTAATCTCCCTACGTAACGTTTCCCTGAATTTCTATTGTTCGTTCATGCTTTTTTAGCTCCTGCTTCTTCAGCATACTCTCGCCTCTCACGGAGTGCAGCAGGTGCAGAGATCAGGTAGCCCATCGCCGTGCCGACGACACCACCAACCACGATGCTGACCGCAGCAACGCAGGCAATTCCCACCACGATACCCATAACGATGACTGCTCGCACAAAAAGCGTAGGCTCAACCGTGCCACCCATCAGTTTTTGAAGCAGGATTAAGGTACCGTAGCTCCCGAAATAGAACCCTGGCACGATTCCGAACACTACGAACACCAGCCCTCCGATTGTTGCTCCGATCTTCATACCTGCTTTAACGGTTTCATGCTTCATGGCTACCGCCTTTCTTCCGCTTTCGGCAAGTTTTTTTCCTCTCCAACTTCCTTTGCGTGCAATCCTGACTCAATAACTTTCCCCACGAACCATCCGACCGTTGACGATAAGGTCACGATAACGATACCGGCGACCACTATCCCAATCAGCATGGCTACCAATACAATCATTCTGGATAAGAGACCTGGATCGAGTGGAAGCCCAAAGAGCCAGCCGGCTATATTGATACCGGCAGCGCCTCCTAAAAGGCTCCCCGGCAGCAGCCCGAATAATGCAAATAATACTAAACCAATTCCTGCGCCAATGTATGCTGTTTTTCTTGCGATAGTCGTCTTCATGATAATTTCCTCCTTTGTAGTCTGTTTTGTATAAAAATAGTGCATCTAGCATGCCAAAAGGTAAACATTTGATTTTATAGGACCATTAACAAAAACGTTTTTGCAAGCATGAGAAAACCTGAGACGCGCTGTAATAAAAATGCGAAAAAATTCGACTCGAAGCAGTTATCATAAAAAAAGACGGAAGATGAAATTTTCCTTGAAATGCGCTTGTATATATGGTAATTTAAGGGTCGCCTTTTTAGGAAGGCAATCTTATATTCCACACGCGACGGGACTTTAAGCAGGGTGCTCGGCGATAATCAACGGCGGGGTCTGCGAAAAGGAAGATCGGCGCGGCGGTAAAAACCAGAGGGAGAGACATTATGTCCACGATCACGATGAAGGAGTTGTTGGAAGCAGGTGTACATTTCGGCCACCAGGCAAAGCGTTGGAACCCCAAGATGAAGAAGTACATCTTCGGAGAACGAAACGGGATCTACATCATCGATCTCCAGAAAACGCTGAAACTGTTCAAAGAGGCATACGATTACGTCCGCAAATCTGCCACTGAAGGAAAAGATATCCTTTTTGTCGGCACCAAGAAGCAGGCTCAGGACGCCATTACCGAAGAAGCCAAGCGATGCGGCATGTATTATGTATCCAACCGCTGGCTCGGTGGCATGCTCACGAACTTTGCTACCATCCGCAAGAGCATCGACAGGCTCAAAAAGATCGAAAAAATGAAAGATGATGGCACTTATGATAAGCTTACAAAAAAAGAAGTGGCCGGTCTCGAAAAGGAACGGACCAAACTAGAAAAAATTCTCTCTGGTATTAAGTCAATGTCGCAGCCGCCTTCCCTGATTTTCGTCATCGACCCCCGCAAAGAAGCCATTGCAGTCCAGGAAGCAAACAAGCTGAACATTCCTGTAGTGGCAGTTGTCGACACGAACTGCGATCCAGACGATATCGATTATGTTATCCCCGGAAATGACGATGCTATCCGTGCTATCCGGCTGATGGCATCAAAGGTCGCCGATGCCATCATCGAGGGCAGGCAGGCCATTGTTAAAGAACAAGGTGAGGCCATAGAAGCAGCGAAGGCAACAGGCGAAGCAGCGGTTGTGGTCGAGCCGGTGGCAGAGACGGTCGATGCCGAAATGGAGGAAGATACCGAATAACAAGCGAGGCCTGGTGTAGTAAGAATAGACAAGGGGGTTTCTGAGAAATGGCAACAATATCAGCTAGTGCAGTGAAGGACTTGAGAGAAAAAACCGGTGTCGGTATGATGGAAGCAAAAAAGGCCCTGGAAGAGGCCGGTGGCGATTTTGAGACAGCGGTCGACATTTTGAGAAAAAAGGGGCTGTCCGCTGCGGCAAAGAAGGCCAGTCGTGTTGCAGCTGAGGGAATGATCGCCTCTTTTCTAGACGGAAGTAGTAAGGTCGGCGTACTGATTGAAGTCAACAGCGAGACCGATTTCGTGGCAAAGAACGCGGATTTTCAAAGCTTCTCGAAAGGGCTTGCCGAACTCGTCGCTGCGAAGACACCGGCCGACGTTGCGGCACTGTCACTGCTTTTGACACAGGGTGAGAGTGTCGAAGCCAGGCGCAACGCGCTCGTGCAAAAAATAGGCGAAAACATCACTATTCGCCGATTCGTGCGATACGAGACCTCCGGCCGTATTGCGATCTACCTCCATGGCAGCCGTATCGGCGTTATGGTCGATCACTCCGGCGACGATCAACTCGGCAAAAACCTTGCGATGCATATCGCTGCGGCTAATCCGCAATTCCTCAACCGTGAGACGGTTCCCGCCGACGTACTGCAGCGTGAGCGCGAAGTCTATGAGGCGCAGGCCAAGGAGTCCGGCAAGCCGGCAGCAGTTATCGGCAAGATCGTGGACGGAAAGCTCGAAAAATTTTACACGGATACTTGCCTCATGGAGCAGATCTACATCAAGGACCCTGACGGTAAACTCAAGATCAAGGATCTCTTGAAGAAGGCTGGTACGAACGTGGCTGTAAGCCGTTTTGTCCGATATCAGCTCGGTGAAGGAATCGAGAAGAAAAAGGAAAACTTTGCCCAGGAAGTTGCAGCTCAACTGAAATAAAATAGTCTAGAAGCACGTATCCAATCAAATTATACTGCGAAGACGCGAAGAACGACAAAAATGTTTCAGATTTTCTTTGCATTCTTAGCGTCTTAGCGGTAAACTCTCTTTCAATCGTTCCAAAATTAATATTAGAGAACAGGAATATTATGACACCCCCGCGGTATAAACGCATACTGCTCAAACTCTCGGGAGAGGCACTCATAGGCGAACAAGGGTACGGTATTGATCACGCAGTACTCGATGCGATCACATCCGAGGTCAAGGAAATCTTCGACCTTGGCGTCGAGATTGCCGTAGTCATCGGAGGTGGCAACATTTTCCGCGGCCTCTCTGGAGCCGCCAAAGGCATGGAGCGCGCCAGCGCTGATTATATGGGCATGCTGGCAACGGTGCTGAACGCGCTTGCGCTCCAGAACATTCTCGAAAACAAGGGCGTGACCACCCGCGTGCAGTCAGCGATCGAGATGCGCGAACTCGCCGAAACTTATATTCGTAGGCGCGCGGTCCGTCACCTCGAAAAACGGCGCATCGTTATTTTCGCAGCTGGCACTGGCAACCCGTACTTCACCACCGATACGGCTGCAGCACTCCGCGCCATGGAAATCGGGGCAGAAGTCATCATGAAAGCTACAAAGGTTGACGGCGTTTATAGCGCGGATCCGATGAAAGACAAGACGGCAATTAAGTTCGACAAACTGACGTATATTGATGTTCTTCAGAAGGATTTGCGCGTTATGGACGCAACTGCCATTTCCCTGTGCATGGACAACAATCTTCCAATCATCGTTTTTAATCTGAACGTTTCCGGCAACATAAAAAGAATCATCCTGGGAGAAACGGTTGGGACGCTGGTAACCGGGAGGAATAATGCTTAGCGAGCAGAAGAAAAAAGCTGAAGAAAAGATGAATAAAGCCCTAGAGGTCCTGAGAAAGGAGTTTGCCTCACTCCGCACCGGCAGGGCATCACTCGGAATACTCGACGGCATCACCGTGGACTACTATGGTACGCCGACGCCTCTCAACCAAGTTGCCAACTTGGCGGTACCCGATCCCCGGCAGATTACGATCCAGCCATGGGAACCCAAAATGTTAGGCGAAATAGAAAAAGCCATTCTCAAATCTGACGTTGGCGTGACACCTTCTAATGACGGTAAGGTCATTCGGCTTGCAATCCCTCAGCTGACTGAAGAGCGCAGGCAGCAGATTGTCAAGCATGCTAAGAAGCTTGCTGAAGACACACGGATTGCGGTTCGCAATATCCGGAGGGATGTAAACGACGAAATCAAGAAAAGGAGCAAGGACAAAGAAACACATGTTTCAGAGGACGAGACCAAGAAGTTACAGGACGAAATTCAAAAAATAACGGACGCCTACATAAAAAAGATCGATGAGTTCCTTATTCATAAGGAAAAGGAAATCATGACGGTGTAGGTAATTTTTTTTATTGCATATTACTCCAGAGGTTTCGATTTTTTTTGGGGGGTTTTTTTCGCCGGTGGTAAGGATCTCTCCGTTCCCGCTGCGCCGATGCCACAGGCGTCTTGCTCAATGCGCTGAACAATGAAAGAATATGGATGAAGCCCGATGTGTCAGCGCGTTCCATTGACAGCCACCCCATGCCTGTCCTGTTTCCTTTGCTTCCATCGTTTCGACAAAACATAATCAATTTATAAAGAAATTTAATGGAATTCTGCCGGATTTTTTCTTGACAAAAAATGAAAGTTCCTGTAAATTTTTCGTGTCTTTTAATCAATGGTTAGGAGTGTGTGTATGAAAGAGGGCCCGTTACTTCTGCCGGAAATTCATGGTTTTCCTGAGCACGTTACGTATACCTGGCTTGCGATAGCCATTCTCATCGGTCTTTCACTCGCAGCACGCTTCTCGCTAAAGAAGACCGCGCCTACAGGCTTACAGAACTTTCTGGAGACCGTTGTCGGCGCCCTTGAGGATTTTGTCGTTGACATCATGGGTCCTGAAGGCAAGCATTACTTCCCGCTCATCGGTACATTATTTCTATTCATTCTCGTCTGCAATCTCCAAGGCCTCGTCCCCGGGTTTGATTCACCGACTGCAAACCTCAACACAACACTTGCGCTAGCGCTTGTCGCTTTCACGATGACCCATTATATTGGTTTGAGGAGACATGGTATCGGATACGTCAAACACTTCATGGGCCCCATGTGGGTGCTCGCACCCCTTATGCTTCCCATCGAAGTCATCAGCCATCTTGCACGCGTCATTTCTCTTTCTTTTCGTTTGTTCGGGAACATGATCGCGAAACACAAGCTGCTTCTCGTACTCGCGCTCCTGGCTCCCTACATTGCTCCCGTTCCTATCCTAGGCCTTGGCCTCCTCGTCGCCTTCGTCCAGGCAGGTGTGTTTACGCTTTTAACCATGCTTTATCTCTCCGGCTCCATTGAGGCTGCTCATATCGGCGGAGAGCATCACTAAGAATTATTAATTAACCTCGGGTGACAGTAATTCTATCCAATCGGAGGGAGTCCCTGAGAGGTAACGCCCCGGCACGATTCCGGACCGCAACTCATTCTTCAGAAGAAAGGAGGGCGAAACGTGAAAAAATCATTTGCTATAATGCTTCTCGTTATCGGCCTGATGCTGATAACGTCCGCGGCTTTTGCCGCTGAGGCGAGTGCTGCGCCTGATGCGGCTAAGTTGTCATTCTACGGCACTGTAGCCGCAGCTTCTGCAGTCGGTATGGGCCTGGCGGCCTTGGGCACCGGAATCGGCATGGGCCTAGGTATCGGCAGATCGACCGAAGGTATTGCCCGCAACCCCGAGGCATCAGGAAAGATCATGACAACCATGATCGTGGGTCTGGCACTCATCGAGTCGCTGGCCATTTACACCCTGGTCGTCGTGCTCATTCTGCTTTACGCAAAGCCGTTCGGCGTGTAATGAGTCGCATACCAGTCCTTAGCGAACAAAAAATGAGACGGTCGTTTAAGCCGTCTCAATTTTTTTAGTGGTATCCTCGCGGTGGCTGTTGTCGCTCCTCACCATCCCTATCGTTAACATTTTCGCATGGCGTTCACTTTTGAGTTTCCAAAGAGTTGCGCGTTTTTAAAAATCTCTCGCGATAACAGATTCCCTCCTGGACGTCTTCATGTCCTTAAGAACGTTCGCCGATTGGTTTATTTCATCGTTCATCTATCAATATTCGCTTCTGAGTTCTCTTGAACGGTGTATGTTTGCATTTTACTTCATCGATGAATTTTTTTGTCAAATGACTGTCTATATTGACGAACCTACCTCATAGAGTTTAAATGGGAACTGATCCGCCCTTATCATTCGTCTTCTTAAAATCATCTTTTATGCAGAACGTAAAAAATCCCTGAAAGCGTGTGATCACTTCAACCACCACCGTACTCTAAATTTCCTTTTGATTCATCGCACAATTTGTTATAATGAGCGCCTGATTAACACCCTCTTGACAAGGAGTACACGACCTCATGAGTACCGCGAATAACGTTCGAGTTCGCTTTGCGCCAAGCCCCACCGGAGCACTGCATATTGGTGGTGTTCGGACCGCGCTCTTCAACTGGCTTTTTGCGCGCCACTACCATGGGAAGTTCATTTTAAGGATCGAAGACACGGACCAGACAAGATCCACGGGTGAATCTATCAAGATCATCGTTGACGGCATGAAATGGCTCGGCCTCGACTGGGATGAGGGCCCATTCCGTCAGACAGCGCGGATGGATATTTATCGTGCCTACATTGACCGGTTAATCAAGGGAGGCAAGGCATACTATTGTTACTGCACTCCTGATGAGCTCGAAATACGCAGGAAGGAAGCCCTCAAAGCAGGCAAACCGCCCAAGTATGACCGGAAGTGCCGCGCGCTCTCAGCGCCTGTACCGGGCAGAATCCCGGCAGTCCGTTTTCTCTCAACAGATGAGGGCCAAACGATAGTGCGGGATCTGATTCGCGGTGCAGTGACTTTTGAAAATCAGCAGCTGGACGACCTGATTATTCAACGCTCTGATGGATTTCCGACCTACAATTTTGCCGTTGTCGTGGACGATGTTACAATGAAGATTTCCCACGTGATCCGCGGTGACGATCATTTGAACAATACACCGCGCCAGATTCAGCTCTATCAGGCGCTCGGGTACGATCCGCCGGAGTTTGCTCATCTGCCGATGATCCTCGGGGCGGACAAAACGAAGCTTTCCAAGCGCCACGGGGCAACGGCCGTTACCGAATATATCGACCTCGGATATTTGCCCGAGGCGCTCGTAAACTATCTGGCGCGTCTCGGTTGGTCCCATGGCGACCAGGAGATCTTCTCAAGCCAGGAACTCATCGAGAACTTCTCTCTCGATACTGTGGGCAAAGCGCCCTCGGTATTTAACCCCGAGAAGCTCCTGTGGCTGAACCATTATTATATTCAGCAGGCGGACCACGGCAGACTTGCAGCTCTGGTCCTCGACCTGTTAAGGAAGGACGGTGTCGTAAAGACAGAACCGGATATCGAGTGGTTTAAAAAACTCATAGCGATGTTGACCGAGCGTAGCCACACGCTCGTTGAGATGAAGACAGGCGCTCTCCCATTTATCATCGATGAAATCACGATAGACGAGAAAGCGAAAGCCAAACACTTGACAGCCGATGTTGCCCCGCTCCTGAGGGAGTTGGCAGATAGGCTAAAGCCTATCGAGCCCTTTTCGCATGAGGAGGTGGAAAAGGTCTTTACCTCCCTCGTCAATGAGAAAGGTATCAAACTGGGCAAACTCGCCCAGCCGGTGCGCGTTGCGCTCACCGGCGGCACGGTCAGCCCCGGGATTTTTGAAGTAATCGCAGTAATGGGAAAGGACAAAGTGATCAGGCGGATTGTCGCTGCGGCGAATCTCATATAGCTATTATGGGTATTTTGTCTGCGGAGGGCGTCATTCATGGTTGATAAGGCTGAACGAAATTCGGTATCAATTTCTTGCCTTTTCGTCCGCCGCATATATTCAGCCGAGACATCTTTAAGAGAGGAACTGTTGCGCGGTCTTTATCAAATGGAATGAGTTTTATGCTGTTCATTTAAAGGAAATCGACAGTCAACACAAAAAGCTCATCGAGCTTATAAACCAGATGTACAACGCCATGAAAGCCGGCAAGGGCAAAGAGGCTTTAAGCACAGTATTGACCGAGCTAGTTGATTATACAAGCTATCATTTCGAGACCGAAGAGCAGATGCTTCTTCAATACGGCTATGCAGAGTACGAAGCGCACAAGGTCATGCACGATGATCTGACAGGCGTGCGAAGGAGCTTAAGAACCAGTTAGACCACGGAAATAATCTGATCACGATGGATGTGATGTTTTTTCTCGGCAACTGGCTGAATATCCATATTCTCGAGGTAGACAAGAAGTACAGCCCTTACATGACCAGCAAGGGTATCAAGTAAGTATCAAACTCGTCAGGCAAGCTATAATCCGTGATGGCGATCAGAGAACCGTTCCTGCCCGGTCGCCTGCGGTTCCATCTAACCGGTAAACGTGTGAACTCATTCGATAGCCAGCGCTGCATTGAAACAAAAACCCTCCTTTCGGGAGCCGTCCAGCAATATCACTGCAAGCTGCTTCATCTCGAAACAGCTTTCGGAATTTTACGATATGTCATCGACAAGGAATATTGTATTGCTGGCATACGATTAATGGCCGGCGGCATCACCACTGCGCTCTACTGGATTGACAGGCCGTACACGTTATATATATGGCAACTGAATGACAGCATGGATGCTGTATATTACTTTAACATCGCCGACAGCATTTCCCTCCTCCCGGATGAATTTCGCTGGCGCGATCTTACGGTCGATATTCTCGTCGATGCGGCAGGAGCTGTTCACGTCCTTGATGAAGACGAGCTCCCCGCTGATTTGCCCGTTGGACTGCAGGGTTATATCTTGGCCGCCAAGTCGCACGTGTTAAGCTGCTATAGGGATATCATTAGGGAAGTGAATTTTTTAGTAAAAAAACATGTAGTCGATGCAACGAATGAACTCTAAGCTATTATGTATCTGATCTCGCCGCTTCAAAAGAAAGAAAAGCCTTTCTCGTTGTCAATCCGTTTTTTTTACGTTATACTTACTCCGTGCGTGTCGATTTATTCTTGAAAGCATGCGGCCTCGTTAAACGAAGGACAATTGCGCGTGAGATGTGTGATTCGGGCAGAGTCCAGATAAACGGGCATGAAGCGAAACCTTCCAAAGAATTGAAGCCGGGTAACCGTGTCGCTTTGCAGTTTGCCACGAAGAGTATCGAATTTGATGTTCTGGCTCTTCCCGAGGGGAAATCGGTGCAGAAGGCGAAGGTACAATATCTTTATCGCATAATTGCCTAAAAAATTAGCAACCGCGAAGACAGGGTATGGATAAAAAACCTCTCATAATCATCACCATGGGCGATCCTGCAGGGATCGGCCCCGAAATCATCGCTAAGGTTATCGACAGCGGCGAGCTATTCTCGCTCTGTCGGCCCGTCGTGGTCGGCGACGCGGGCGTCATGAAACGGCTCATTGAGGATATGCGGCTTTCTATTTCCGTCCGTCCTTTCTCATCACTCGCCGATGCAGATCCATCCCCGGGCAAACTCGATGTCCTTGATTTGCAGAACATTAACTTGACAGATCATGCGTGGGGAAAGCCGAATGCATCGTCCGGCAAGGCAGTAGTTGAATACATTAGGCGTGCTGTCTCACTCGCGTTGGACCGCCAGGCGGACGCAATCGTCACGGCGCCGATCAGCAAGGAGATGATGAACGCAGCGGGGCATCATTATGCAGGGCATACCGAACTTCTGGCCGATTTGACGAACACCCGGGAATACGGAATGATGTTCGTCGGCGGCGGTCTTCGCGTGATTCTGGCGACAGTCCATATGGCGCTCAAAGAAGTGCCGCGCCATATCACGACTCCTGCTGTGCTTAAGACCTTGCGTCTTGCTCACAAGGCCATGCGATCTTTCGGTTTCGACACGCCTCGGATCGGCGTTGCTGCACTCAATCCTCATGCTGGCGAAGGCGGGCTGTTCGGCACCGAAGAGTGGGACGCGATTCTGCCAGCAGTTCTTAAGGCGCGTGATGAGGGAATACACGCGAGTGATCCTCAGCCTGCGGACACGTTATTCTATAAGGCCAAAAATAATTATTATGACATCGTCGTTGCCATGTACCATGACCAGGGACTTGCGCCACTCAAGATGCTCGCCTTCGGAAACGCTGTGAACGTGACGGTCGGCCTTCCCATCATCCGTACCTCGGTCGATCACGGAACGGCCTATGATATAGCGGGCAAGGGCTGTGCTGACCCGGCGAGCTTGCTTGCGGCGGTAAAACTAGCTTCCAAAATGGCAACCCATCAACGCACCGCATCCAAGGAGCGCACTTGACCAGCCAGCAGCCTTACCTTAGCCGTTCCTCCGTTTTTTCTCTTGCGTTCTTCGGCGTCTTTCTTTTCCTCTTATACCAGATGCTGCGCTTACTTGCGCCTTTCGGATCGGCCCTCCTTTTAGCGATCATACTCTCAATTGCTCTGCACCCGATTTATAGCCGGTTGGTGAAGTGCGTCAAAGGCCGTGAAAAACTCTCTGCTTTTATCATGACTTTATGTGTCATTCTCCTCATCATCGGTCCGGCAATGACGTTGTTCGGGATCCTTACGACTCAGGCTATCGATGTCTACCAGGGAATCATGAACGGCATTCAGGCTGACAAATTTCCTGAAGCTTGGACCGAGGCTATCGACCGTGTCTCCAGCAGGTTCGCAAAGTACCCCTTCCTGTCCATGGTCGATGTGAAGGGATTATTGCTCAAGGGTCTGGGTGTTATTTCGTCCGGCCTTGCAGCACAGTTCGGGACCTTACTCAAGAATACTGTTATTTTAGCCATAGATCTCACGGTCATGTTGATCGCTTTATTTTTCCTTTTCCTGAAAGGAGAGAGCTACTATCGTATTTTCATTGACATGCTGCCCTTCTCCGCCGAACATAAGAAAGCAGTAGCTGAAAAAGTGCACGACACCTTCATGGCTGTCATAAACGGCGTATTCCTCATTGCTCTCGTTCAAGGCGTTTTAACCGGCCTCGGTTTCGCCCTGTTCGGACTTCCCGTTCCGGTTTTTTGGGGGAGTCTTGCAGCTATCGTCGCGCTCTTCCCGATCGGAGGAGCTGCTCTTGTCTGGTTTCCTGGCGTCTTGTTTTTATACATAAAGGGGTCCACCATGAGGAGTATTCTTTTCTTGTTTTGGGGGCTGGTCTTTGTTACGTTGCCTGACAATATTGCAAAACCCATGCTGATCGGCCGGAGAGCAAAGATACCGACCTTCTTGTTGTTTATCAGCATTTTGGGGGGATTGGACGCATACGGCGTATTTGGCATATTATTGGGTCCGATAGTCGTGACCATGCTTACAGCTTTTATCCAGATTTATCGCGATGAGTACCTGGACAATTGAGTATGGCATTACAATTCGCTTCTTGCATCTTAGCTTTCAGTTAAATCGCTTCGCTCGCTTTCGCCTGTGGCCTTAGAACCGCGCAGGTGGTCAAGGGGACGGACGCTTAACGCTCACTTGGCATCCCAGGATTATGTTCTTTGAAGCACGCTGCATGGTATAATTTTCCTGGTAAATATTTCAGAAGGAGAGAGCTACATGGAAGATCTTGCAAAGTCGGATACATGGCGCGTTTTCAGGATCATGGCAGAACTCGTGGAAGGCTTTGAGGCATTGAACAAAATCGGCCCTGCCGTTACCATCTTCGGAAGCGCTCGTGTACAACCCGGCTCGCTAAATTATAATAAGTGCCTGAGGGTCTCCGAGAGGCTGGCACGAGAAGGCTTCGCCATAATTTCCGGGGGGGGTCCTGGCATCATGGAAGCAGCAAATAAAGGGGCACAGAATGCCGACGGCACGTCGGTAGGCCTTAATATCGAATTGCCAAGTGAGCAAATGCCGAACACATATCTGGACGTGAAGGTTGAATTTCGATACTTTTTCATTCGCAAGCTAATGTTCGTCAAGTATGCGGTCGCGTATGTTATCTTTCCCGGAGGATTAGGCACTATGGACGAGTTGTTCGAGGCGCTCACGCTGATCCAGACGAGAAAGATCAGGAGCTTTCCCGTTGTTCTGGTGGGCAAAGATTACTGGGAGGGACTCGTCGACTGGCTCAGGAATACCGTGCTCGAGTCGGGCGCCATAAGTCGCGAAGATATTGACCTCATGCATATCGTGGACGAGCCTGAAGAGGTCTGTGCTATCATCAACAAGCGTTACAAAGAACGAATCAGCGGCACCCACATGGATAGGCGAGACAAAGCGCGTAAGGGCGTTTGATCAATCTCGTTTCTCGTTCATCTTGTCAGTATCGGTTGCCGCTTCCAGCCGCAGCAACGCGCGATTAGGCCGTAACCAGCGTTCTCGGTATCATGATACGCCATTGTAATGAGCATGAATCATTTACTCACAGCGACGAGAGCGAAAAGTGATCCGTAATCCGCTGCCTGAATAAAGGCGCAGCCCTGCGCCAAAAGCGTAGTCCCGAATAAACGGTCAATTGTGGAAGCAAATGAGAAAGCTATATATTCCGCATTTGCCCTCGTTCAAGCGGGTAACCTATGTAACCCCGAGTAATCACTGCATGATGATTGCAAAGATGCAAGGAACGGCCCCTTATGCTTCACGACATAATCTTCGCTGTATCGTCTTCTCGTTGATCACGCATGGTCTTAACCAGTGGTCTTTCTACATCCCTGCCAAGCCTGATGGTCGAATACACAATCCCGCAAAACGTAGTAACAAGCATCCCTTTTGCAAAAGCAGTTGCCTCTCCCGGGGCAGTGCAGCACCCTCCTGAAGCGCCTGAAGGCACATGCATAAGAGCCCTGCGTAGGGCTTGTGATCTTCAATGATGTGAGTCGCAGATGCTTGTCCGTGAAGTAATCGCTCAGTCCCGTGGCATGCAGCGAATTGATAAGAAGCGCCATAGCGGCGATTAAGTTGGGGTAACTGACTGTGGATTTATTATCCACATCGACATCGAGAGTATAATCGAACACACTATTTTTTGAACAGCGAATCGAGGGCTTTACGTGCGTTTTTTACCGCCGCGTCCCCAGAGTCATCAGTCGCTCTCGAGTTGGCAAACACAAAAAAATCACAGTAATTTGCTTTGGACTTCCCATTCACCAGCTCTGCAACTGGTTCGCGGCATTGTTTCGAGGCATAAGAATCAAAGAAAGAGCAGTTGCGACAGCAATGAAGGTCAGCTCCGCAGGAGGGACAGGATTCCTTTCTGCCCACGTGTCTGTCGATGGACAACTCTTTTTTGCAGGCATGGCAGGTTAGCATGATCGTATAGTAGCGTATTAGCAGAACGATGACAAGTCGAAAATGAGGGAGGCAACTGGCGACTGAGAATAGACTTTGTTATTCCTGTTCTTTTTCGATTACCGTCGGGAACCCGGTCATGCCCTATCTGTTCATCAGTGAATACGACTACGATAGGGGTCCCTCCTTGTAAGATTTACAGAAAAATCATTATTGCCTCCATCTGGGAACGTTACCATTGAGGCACTTATCGTCAGGAAGCTCGCGACGTGCGCCCTGATCGTTGCCCTCCTTGACGCACTTCCACCGTTAAAGCAGTTAGTTATTTCGCGCTGTTTTCCCGAACAGTCTGCGGACAGCTATGCTAGATCGTTCAGTTCGAAATCATAGAGCAGAAAATCATAGAGTTAGAGGCAAATTAAAACCTTTCTCGATACTGGAAAATTGAAACTTATCGATCTATATTTCTGGACACAGGAAAACCTTCACAGACTCTCCGAATCAAAGAGAGGTATGATGGAGAATCAGAGACACATCCCGGAGCATGGTTTGTCCATAAGCAGGCTTCTTGATCAACAGTGCCTACTCAAAGGAGCAACAAATGTAACCCTGTTTATCTTCCTCCGACATAAGTTGCTTATCTTTTTTTTTCGCCTTCGCTTATCCTGTTTTCCAGGTTGTACGATGCTCTTTTTAACAGCGATTGAGCTAGTATTATGTCTCATAAATAAGTTGAATAATTAATCGGCCTATGCTTTCATGGATTATGCTCTATGAAAAGGAGAAAATCGATGAGAACAGGCCGACCGAAAACACCAATTATACTTTCTGAAGAGGAAAATGAACATTTGAAATCGCTTGCCAATTCACGGTCCCTATCCCACAGCCTGGTCAATCGAGCTCGCATCATTCTTATGGCGGCTCAAGGCATTCCCAACCATGTCATTGCTGAAAAGGTCAATCTGAGTCCTCAAATGGTTTGCAAATGGCGCCAGCGTTATATCAAGCAGGGGCTGTCCGGTCTCCATGATGAATTACGTCCTGGTCGACCGCGATCCGTTTCAGATGAAAAAGTTGCCATGCTTGTCCGCAAAACTCTTCAAACGAAACCCCAAGACGGGACCCATTGGACAATTCGGTCCATAGCTGAAGAGACCAAATTATCCCGGCCCACCGTGCATCGGATTTGGCATGCATTCGGTCTTCAACCGCATCGCCAACGTCATATTAAGCTTTCCACAGATCCCTTCTTCGTTGAAAAAGTACTCGATATCGTTGGCCTGTATCTGAATCCTCCCGATAAAGCCATGGTATTGTGCGTTGATGAGAGAAGCCAAATCCAAGCCCTGGACCGCACTCAGCCGTTATTACCCATCGGTCTGGGTTATGTCGAGGGAGTAACCCACGACTCTATCCGCCACGGCACCACTACCCTGTTTGCCGCCTTGGACATTGCCACAGGGAACATACTCACAAGCTGTAAACATCACCATCGCCATCAGGAATATCTTCAATTTCTTAAACAGGTCGATGCCAACATTCCACCTGATTTAAAAATCCATTTGGTCATCGACAATTACGCCACCCATAAACATCCCACGGTTAAACGATGGCTCGCGGCACATCCGCGTTACCAGGTTCACTATACACCCACGTATGCTTCTTGGCTCAATCAAGTCGAAATCTGGTTTAATGTTATTACGCAAAGGGCCATTCGCCGTGGAACGTTCAAGAGTGTTAAAGACCTTATTTCAAAAATCGAACATTTTGTGACTCACTATAATCAAAACACTCATCCATTTGCTTGGACGGCAACAGCTGATTCAATTTTGGCAAAAATCAAACGACTTTGTCAATGTATTTCCGAGACACAACACTAGAATAAACCAATTTAAATAGTGATGTACTCCTACGCAAAAATATGCCTGATTCTGGGATACAAATGGAGCTGTTGTCAACATCAATAATCTTTCTGTTTTTCCACCTATGGTTGGATGTCTCCACCAAATGAACTGCTAGGAGCTCAATGCGAAAGGACATCTGGTTTTAACCATGAGGAGAGGTCTATTATAGCTTTTTAAGGATAAGGAGGAATTTTTCAAAACCAGCCTTTTGAGCATACTCGTTACAAATAACAAGAGTCACCCGGAATTGCTCGGGACAGCTCTTTAATATGGCATTATTAGAACTGAGCTTCTTTATCCCGTTCCTGATTCCATTTTACCCAGTCATCAGCATCGGCCTTTGGATCGAACGTTTCTGGTTTTGATGGCACCCCTTGTGGTGAGATGGTGATTTGCTGCATAGCCTTCACGATGGTGGTCCATTCCTCCATGGAAACTGGATGTGCAGGTGGAGGGACTTCATGAGGACCGGAAACTTCGTGTGGTACTTCTACTTTCCCGACAGGCATCGATGTATCTCGGGGCGGGTTAGCCACGTATACCGATCCATCATAGACCTTCACCAGAGTGCTCTTGTCGTCCTCAACATTCACACGGTAAACGGTGCCTCGAACGCCAGCGACAGCGTTTGAGGTTCTCACTTCAACAGTGGAATCCGGCGTGGTGAGCTGCTTCACCTTTGCCCACAGTTTCCCAAGGGAGAGGTCGGTTTTAACTTTTTTATCATTCGTCTGTTTATTGAACGACAGTGCATTCATCTTGAAAATGGACTTCTCGGAGAGCCGCATGACAGTCCCGTCAGGAAAGTGAATCTCCATTCGTGATCTTCCAGCGACTCTCACCTCTTGCTCACTGTGGAGCGTATCCCCTTTCTTGAGCAAGCGTCCCGTTGTTGCGCCTTTCTCGTAGATACGCGCAGTACCCTGCAGCACCGTAACGACAGCGTCGTTGCCCGTAGACTGATCAGCCCGCACCGTCACAGTAAATACACCTATGGTCAGAACTACGATAAGGGCACAACCAATGCGTTTTATCATACATTTCGTCCTTTAGATGAATGTTTTACCCCTTGTTATTTGTTGATAAATTTTACGATATCGCCCTTGCTAAAACCCATACCCGATGTACTTATAGCTTCTGACATGTCTTGCTTATCGCCGATATCGTTTCGCTGAATCATGACCTGGCCAATTTTATCTTCAGTGGTGCCCAATTTCTGGTGTGTATCAGGGTCTATGATATCTTCACCCACCTTATACACATCGAGCCTGTCGCCGACTTTAAGGCCCGTTTTCCTTCCAGCGTTGATATAGAGCTTGCTGCCGTGTATGCTAGCAATCTTGCCTTTCCACGGCTGGCTCTCAAGCTGTTTCAACATGTTTACCATAGCCTTGGTGAGGGCATCCCGTAGCGCACCGTCGCGAAGATCGGTGTCATAACTCGCCTTGGCGCCCATGCCAAGCGATGTGGTCACCTTCTTTTCGTAGATGCCGGCTCCCGAATCGGCCATGAGTTGCACTCCCGTCGTGGTATCAACTATGCGGTAATCAACCGTGACCCTTGCTATCTGTTTCTTGCTTTTTACCACAAGGTAGTCGCTTCCTTCTTCAGCCTCAGAATATGCCGTAATCGCTCCAGTTACGATTGCGTTGAGACCCAGAATCTGTCCCATTTTTGCTGCGGTGTCAGGATTGATTGCACCCGTGGCACCCATCTTTTGCTGATTTAAAATCTGTTCCATGTCCTGCTGGGGGATTATGATAAAACGATCCGTCTTCTGCAAAATTGTTCCGAGGATGTCAGCTGCTGCTTCTCCAATGCCGAGAACCCTCGAGGGTGTTTTGTTCTGAAAGTTTACGACGCCGACACGGAGCTTCGGGCCCGTGTAATTCGAGACGTCGTTGCTTGTTTTCAGTTGCTCGGAGGTACCAGTCAGCGTTGTATCGTTCTTCACCTGTCCGGATGTCGTTGGAGCGCAACCAGCCGAGATGAATGCAGCCATGATAATCAGGAACCCTATTGGTAACAACAATGAAGCTTTTTTCATTGGCATAACCTCCTTGAATGTTATATGAACTTCTGTTCGTTATTTATTCGGTTGTGCGGCCATAAGGTCCATGTAGCTTTGTGCCTCGATATATCCTTCGGGTATCTCAAACAATGTATTCGGTGGCCTCTTGAGAATTATATTTTTCAACTCTGTCGTGACGCGGTAATTCTTACCTTCCACTTCACTCTTGATCGTCATTCCATCCAGTTCACGAGCATTCCAAATAAATCCTTCATCAACTAAACCTTCTTTGTAAAATACTTTCACTCGAAACTTGTCTGTTAAGTAATTGTTGATCATTTCCGTTCCAATTTTGGTTTTTTCGATACGCGGTTTTTCATGGACCACATCTTGGGGGGTATGAACGATGTATTTCTGGGCATTAGGATAGAGGGTATAGCTGGTCTTTTTATCGCCTCTATTGATCATGACCATCTTGCCAATCGGTGACTGGGCATTCCTCGGATTCCCTTTTGACATTTTGGATAAATCCATGTCCATCCGAACCTTATTTCCAGCTATTGCCAATGGCATTTCCATGGTGAACGTTTCATCCCGAGATTTATCGACGCGTGTTGAGTAGATAACTGCCGAAAAATCCCGTTTGCCTTCCCAATCCATATATCCAAAGGAAGGGGGTTCCGGCATCTTAAACTTCGGCATTACTGGTGCAACGACCATTCCCGGTGCTTGCGGCGCAGCTCCGGCGATGGCCGTTCCTGGCCCCCAGGGAAGATCTGTCGTTATCCGCCTTGCCAACTCCGTGGATTCGTAGTCCAAATGCTTTCCAATGGCTTTGGAAATTAACTTCGAACCAAGCCCTTGGACAAAAGATTTTTGAACGCTGCTATTATCCGACGTCTGACTTGCGATAGTTACCCACGGCACGTCCTTGTCCCTGGCATCTGCGGCTCGCGTGAGAGCAGCGGCAGCGCTCCCTCCGACTCCCTCCATCTTTACCTCACTCCGTACGCCGAGTCCGCGCGCCCACATAACCTCATCGGTTGCGGTATTCACGAGCCTGAACTTGCCTCTTACCTTCTTGACATTAATAACACCCGTGGTCATCTCGTCAAAGTCCATGAGCGTCCCGTAGAGTACGCCTTGGACACCGAGCGCCTCACCAAGCTTTTGTGCGGTCGTTAGATCCAATTGTCCGCCAAGAGTAATTCCCATCTGGTCCCTGAGGATCTGATCTGTTTCCTTCAGATCCTTCACTACGTAGGATCGATTCTCCAACGCCTCCACCATCTTCAGCCTCACGACGTCGGGTCCTTCAACATCGTTTGTATCATTCTTCAAGGGAAGTACAGCTACGTGTTTGAGAGGATTGCTCGGATTAGAGGGTAACGGTGGGCGGGGAATGGAACAGCCTGCAATCAGTACCAACATTCCAAGCAATCCGACAAGCAGCATGCGTTTGATCATCTTACGACTCCTTTGAGCTACTATCTTTTTTGGCGAAGACGTGTAGGGTTTAACAACAGATAATGTTTTCTGCCGATTAACGTACCTGAACAGGAAATGGCTGTCAAGCCTAAAGATGTTACCGAAAGACAAGCGTTGTCAACTGTCGTGAAATCAGAGTTCAATAAACGATGATTACCCTGCAATATTGAAGAAAATCTCCTTTATTCCCCAGCTGTCTAAGACTCTGTGCATCGGCCTGGCTCACGACGATGTCGGTTTTAGCCGCGCCGGAAGCGCGAAGCCCCTTGATCACCGCAGGGTTGTCGGTGACTCTAAAATTATTCGCGGCGGCATTGACGTCCTTAGCGTAACCCGCAACGCCTTGATCTACTGCATTGGTTCTCGTAACAACCTGACCGACGTAGAGTTCCTGTCCTTGGGTATCGATAATCTTTGGCAGAAGTGCGGGACGTAATCCCAATCCCCTGCCGTCGATCACCAAGCCTGTAGCAGTGCCCCCTTTAAATATCGTCGTAGATTCGTCAGGCGATGACGGCGCAGGGATGAAAGGCTCTGGCTGTTTTGGAGGTTCCATCTTCTTTTCCGGCAAAGTGGCCGAGGGAGAGGGAGGTAGTGGTTTTGATGGCTCTGGAAGCTTTTGCACAGTCGGGGGGGCAATCGGTGGTCCTGGGGGCTGCGGCGTCGGTGTTATTCTCTGAGGCGTTGTAGATGATAACGGCCTTCCAAAGGTTTCCGGAACGATAGCATCCATGAGCGCGCCTTTCATGGACATCGCTACGAGTACTTCGACAGACCCGTCCGACATGTACTGAGTTTTTACAATTCGAGCTCCTCTAACTATTCCATCAACACGTGTTTTGATCACGTCGCTCTTTACCATGAAGTTCTCGACTACCGACTCGGAATCTACCCTTACGCCTTTCACAGTTTCAAGGAGATTTCTAAGGGCGACGACAAATGCGGCCCGTTCTGTCATGGCGCGCGCCTGCGCAGCATTTACCGGTTGCGAAGGAGGCGCACCAATCCCGGTTGCGAATACCTCGCCGCTGGTCCAGTTGATCTGTCCCGAGCCGGCTGTTTCAATAGCATCGCCCGGATTTCCGATCTGGGCAAAAACAACTTCAGCAGCAATGCAGCAAACCATAAGCATGAATAAGAGCCTACTTCTTTTTATCATGAAGGACCTCGAAGTATCGTCAGACTCTGATTTAGAGTGAATAGATTATCTACCTCGATATGTTTAGGGCTTCAAACGCATGGCTACACTTTATACACAACTATTTTACCACAAAATCCGACACCGTATCCCTGCCAGCCTCGACGTTTACCATGTGAGAAATTTCCTTGTCGCCGACCACTGCAGATACCTTATATTGGCCAGGAGCAAGCCCCTCGATCATGTACGTTCCATCGTGGTCGATGGAAACGCCGTAGCTGGTATTTCCGTCGCGATAAAACACATCGCCATCCTTGAAAGGTCTGCCGCCACCATCTATAACCTTGCCCTTGATCACGCCGCCGGGCGGAAGGGAAAAATCTAACCGGTATATCTGCCCGGGTTCGATGCGAAGCTCCTGAGAGGACTTTGCAAATCCAGGTCCCCTAAGCTCCACTCGATACGCTCCTGCAACAGGCACGGCAGTTGCGAATCTACCGTCGGAAAACGGTGTTGGTGTGCCCCTACCGTCCTTCCAGAGTACTAAGGATCCCTTCGGGACGGCAATCCCAGCTTTATCGGTCACGCGTCCGGTCACGAGGGCGGAATGCTGATGTTCATCAAGTCTTC
>DASPQB010000068.1:0-18137 GCA_035625205.1 Nitrospirota bacterium
AAGGACCAGGATATTCTCCAGCGGGAAATATTCCGTCGATTTAACGATAATCCCGACAGCTCATTTCTTTTCCTCGGATTCTGCAATAAATCAGTTCCTCTTTCTCCTTCACTCGATTACTGGCGCAAGGTATGCGGACTCTTCGCCAGGAAGCTCACTCACACGCCGGATCTTGAAACCCTTCGTCATAAGGTTATTGTCGAAATCAGCGAAGACGAATTAATCCATCTCCTTGCATCAGCGCCGCTGATGACCGGAGCCGAGTATTTGACCAGGGTCGTGATCGATGACGTTTGGCAGCGGCTTCATGCCGAATTCAGCAGGGAGATCGAACAGACAAAAGAGAGCGTTGAAGAGTTTGTCCAAACGTACAGTCCTGATATCCATCTCATCGGTCGGGTGTTTTTTCACCTCGTTGAGAGCAAAAAGGATGATTACCCGTTTGCTTTTCTCGCAACATACTCACCGGGACTGAACAGACAGGGCAAAACGCAGCATCTTCCCCTGAGGCAAGCCCTGCAGGAATACGGAAAAGATGGGAAAAAGCTTCTTGACCTCCTTGTAACGGTGCAGCGCGCCGCCAAAGAAAGCGCCCTGGTGGAACAGCTAATCGAGAGCGGCGAACTGTTCCATCCACTTGCTTGGTCGGCAAAGGAAGCATATACCTTTCTCCGGGAGATCCCGATCTACGAACAGGCGGGAATATTGTGCCGCATTCCAGATTGGTGGAAGCGCGGTGCGTCAAGCCTGCAGGTCAACATATCCCTGGGAGGCCGCCAACCTTCAACTGTCGGCATGGATGCTTTGCTTAGTTTTGATATAGGCTTGCATCTTGAGGGTGAGCCGATATCATATGAAGAAGCCAAGCGGATCATTGACGCATCCGAAGGGCTTGCCTTGATCAAAAACCGCTGGGTCGCTGTGGACCATGAAAAGCTGCGACAGACCCTCGAAGCCTACGAAACCGCAAGCTCCATTGCCAGACGTGGAGGATTGAGCTTTCGCGACGCACTGCGGTTCGAACTTAATCCAA
The DNA here is from genome assembly GCA_035625205.1 of Nitrospirota bacterium. Taxonomy (GTDB): domain Bacteria; phylum Nitrospirota; class UBA9217; order UBA9217; family UBA9217; genus JAJYKN01. The sequence goes on from DASPQB010000068.1 coordinate 1,034, forward strand.
AGAGCTTGCTAGGCCTTCCAACTAATGATTCGAGCGTGGTCGTCACGAACGGTCAATGGATGGAGTCGGTTCTAGCGCGCATGCTCCATCCCGAAGCCATCGTGCCAGCGCAAATGGACACATCCTTTAAAGCAAAATTGCGGCCTTATCAGCAGAGAGGAGTCGCCTGGCTCTCGTTTCTCCATTCCCTCAGATTCGGCATGTGCCTCGCCGATGATATGGGGCTCGGAAAGACCGTTCAGGTTTTGGCGTTGCTGCGGAGTTTGAAATCGAATGGCGAAAAAGGTGCCAGCCTGCTTGTGGTTCCTGCGTCTCTGCTCTCGAACTGGGCTGCTGAGATAGGGAAATTCACACCCGAACTGACATTCGCCATTGCTCATCCCTCCGGAAAAGATGAGACGGGCGAGACGCCGAAAGAAAAGCAAGATATCGACAGGCTGGATCTTGTGATTACGACGTATTCGCTGGTGCAGAAATACGAATTGCTGCAAACATACGAATGGAAGTATGTGATTCTCGATGAGGCTCAGGCTATCAAGAATCCGATGACGAAGCAGTCGAGGGCGGTAAAAAAACTGATAGCGGCAAACAGGATCGTCATGACCGGGACGCCGGTCGAAAACCGTCTGTCAGACCTTTGGTCGATCTTCGATTTCATCAATCCCGGACTCCTCGGCAGCAGCCAGGAGTTCAGTAGATTTGCCAAGAATTTGAATAAGGATCCCGAAGGATATGCTCGTCTCAGGAAAGTTATCGGTCCCTATATCCTCCGAAGGCTAAAGACCGATAAATCTGTTATTTCCGACTTGCCGGAAAAGGTCGAGATGAAGACCTGGTCGTACCTCGGGAAAAAACAGGCTATTTTGTACCAGAAGCTGGTCGATGACCTTCGCAGGTCCGTTGAAACTGCCGAAGGAATTCAGCGAAAAGGGATTATTCTGAGTTCGCTCATGAAATTCAAGCAGATTTGCAATCATCCGGACCAGTACCTTGGAACAGGTACGTTCGACGAAAAGGAAAGCGGCAAGTTTAATCGACTGCGGGAAATCTGCGAGACCATCTATGCAAAGCGAGAACGGGTACTCATTTTCACCCAGTTCCGGGAGATGACCGAACCGCTTGCAGGCTTCTTACGCACGCTGTTCGGGCACGAGGGCCTCGTTCTTCACGGCGGCACGCCCGTTGGCGAGAGAAAGGAAATCGTGGCCAAGTTCCAGGATGAAGAGTACGTGCCATTTATAGTACTATCGCTAAAGGCCGGCGGTGTTGGACTCAATCTGACCGCCGCAAATCATGTTGTTCATTTCGACCGATGGTGGAACCCGGCTGTAGAAAATCAGGCCACAGACCGCGCTTTCCGGATCGGACAGAAGAAAAACGTGGTCGTGCACAAGTTTATTACCAAGGGTACGGTCGAGGAGAAGATAGACCAGATGATCGAGGAAAAGATGAAACTGTCCAACGATGTAGTTCAGGCCGGCAGCGAGGCATGGATCACGGAAATGGATAATGATGAGCTGATGAAGATGTTTACCTTGACACTGTGATGGTATTCTGAAAGGGACTGAAATGAGATGGGGATTTCCACGATATGTTCCTAAAGCCGAGAAACAGGCAAGATCGGATAAGAAACTTGCACAACTGAAGAAAAAGCGGGACATGAGGCCGGTTATTATTCAGGGCAGCGCCATTGCGCGCACGTGGTGGGGTAAAGCCTGGAATCAGAACCTGGAGCGGTATGCGGATTACACCAACCGCATCGGAAGGGGACGCAGCTATGTCCGCCATGGCGCCGTTCTTGACCTTCAGATGAACGCCGGAGAAATCAAGGCGCTCGTACAAGGTTCGAGGTCCAAGCCCTATGAGATTTTTATTAAGATCGAGCAGCTTGGTAAAAAAAATTGGCAACAAATATCGTCCTCCTGTTCCGGGATGCTCGACTCCATCTCGGAACTTCTTGCGGGAGATTTCCCGAAAGAACTCGGAGAATTGTTTTTCCAGCGCGATAGCGGCCTCTTTCCATCACCAAAGGAAATTGCCTTCGAATGTTCCTGCCCTGATTGGGCGAGCATGTGCAAACATGTGGCGGCTACGCTCTATGGTGTCGGCGCCCGGCTCGATGAAGACGCCACGCTTTTTTTCACGCTCCGCGGTGTTGATATGGCCGATCTCATCACCCGAACAGCTTCAGTCAAGGCTGAAAACCTGCTCGAAAAGGCTGCGAAGAAGAGTTCACGGATTATCGATGATACTGACTTGTCTGCTCTCTTTGGCATAGAACTGACAAATATTGACAAACCTACGACTACCGCTGCCGATACAAGGTCCGTGAAAAAAACAGTGGAGGTACAGGCTACGCAAAACAAGGCTAAGGCGAAGTCGAAGTCGAAGGCGAAGGCGAAGGCGAAGGCGAAGAGTCATATCTCTGAGCGAAAAAAAAGTAATACACCGGGCAATAACGAGAAATCGATTTCGATGACAAAGGCAATGAAGAAAAAAAATGCCATGCAGATTATAAAAAAAGGAAAGCGTGTTCGCTGATTGAATCAGAAAACTACGTGGTCTTTTGATTCGCAATCGCTCATCAAAGCTTAGAATAAGCTTAAACGGTGTTAAATGGCGATGAGGTTTTCAGGATTCTTTGTACTATATATCAATCAAATGGATGTATTCCAATGACACATTCTGCTCATAACCCCTAGGTCGTCGAATCAAATACGGCCCCTGCTACAAGGATTACTTTTGAACAAGCAAAGAAAACTATGCCGCACGCCTGCTATGACGCGGTTTGATCTCGTTCGGCGTCTTCAGTGATTTCATCCGGGCCCAGTAAAGGTCGTAATCCGCCTGAAGGCCAATCCGGACATCGGGCGATGTCCCGAAATAGCGACTTAGCCGTAACGCCATGTCCGGACTGATGCTCCGCTTTTCATTCAAGATTTCGTTGATGGTCCTGAACGTGGTTTTGAGCGCCTTAGCAAACTCGGTCTGGGTAAGCCCTAAGGGCGACAGAAAGTCCTCCTTCAGGATTTCCCCAGGATGGGTTGGGTTCCTTTTCAGTTCGTACTTTGCCAATGTTGTCTCTCCTTAGTGATGATCGGTGACTTCTGCCTCGGATGCTTCGCCGACCCTGAATTGGGAAATAATGCGAAATTGATCATCGATCCTGATGCTGTGTTTTCCCGTGAGATCTCCCTTCAGGGCCTCCAGCCGGTTTCCCGGCGGCGCCTCCAGGTCACTCAACGCCTTCGCCTTGTTCAACTAATCAAGCTTTCGTAATGCGGTCTTTATTATCGTTGAAGGATACCGCTTACTTTTTCCTGTTGTGTAGAACGCCTCGGTGTCCTCATCGGCGAAGCTGCTGATCACGTAGTACGTTATAACACATAGCGTTATAATTGCACTACGTTCTTTAATTCGAATGGATAATAATCATAATTTGGCTATGAAGGGACCTGATCAGAAGATTACGGATTGCGCGGTCACCTGAGAACGCTGCCTCGATGATCCGCGAAACCTCCACTACAATCGTTCTTACGGTTTAGTGGCGGGTAGTTAATCATAAATTAGTACCAGGACAAGCCTCATCCGCAAAAGCATGGCCCCATTCTGTTTGCCATTATATGAGTATCCGTCTGATTTATGAATCAGCCTGCAATATTTCAGTTAGTCAGAAGGTGGAGATTGGAAAACGATCTACATTGGTCTGTACAGCTTGACTCCGGGTATGTCGGCAAAATGCCCGTCAAGGGTGAATATGTGGAGTCTGTTTTCGATGGCGACGGCGGAAATTAAAATATCAGATACAGGGATCGTCAACCCCTTCCTTCTGAGTGAAGAGGAGAGGTCCCCGGCCTTTTGCCACAAGGCCGGGGTCATCTCGGCATAGGGAAGATGGGATACGGTGCCGATGATTTTGGCACGTTCGGCTTCCATACTTACTCCCTGGACCAGTTCGAACAAAACGACGCCGCAGACCCATACTGAGTCTTCAAGAATGAGCGCTTCGAGCGCGTCGCCGATCGCGGAACGCTGCTTGAAGAATTCTATCCAGACGCTGGTGTCAGCCAGGATGTCGCTACTTTTTTCGCTCAAGGAGCTTCTCCCGTTTCTGCTGAGCTTTCAGCTCGCGTTCCTCTTCTTTCCTCCAGTCGTAGTCAATTTTCACTTTGCCCCTGAGCGCAAGCAAATCCCTGAGCTTCTTCTGCCGGAGGAACTCTTGGATGGCGGCAGTTATCGCCTTGGTTTTGGACTTTTCGCCAGTGGCCTTCTGCGCCTCGGATATCAGGTCATCGGGAATGTTCAGCGTCGCACGCATAGCGCGCACCTCCATGATATGCCAATATTATATGCACAATCGGCGTGAAAGTCAAGCCGCTTGGTCTAAAACGCCAGAGCGTTTCCGTCGAGCCGGATAGTCATGTCATTTCTGTCGATGGAGAGAGTGCCCATAACTCATCCAAAATAGAAATACGACGGATCCTTCGGTTGGACGGCAATGCCCATGGTGTGCGTTTTGCTCCTGCAGTCCTTGCCGAGTACATAGACACGGTCCTCGCAGTCGTTGATCAGGCGACTGAGCGCACACTCGATCCGGACCGCCTCCGCATCCGTAAGGAAGCACTCATACACCGACTTCTGTTCGCCCGTGGAGGAGCCTTTCAGGAAATGGTGCACCTGCACCAGACGGCGGTGGTCGCAGATATCGTAGGCTATGAAGATGTCTCGGCGGTTCGGGAAAGATTCACTTCGTGCCCATTCATTGAAGATGCAGCGATATTGAATTTTCACTATGATGCAAACTATTACTCTAATCCTGATGCAAATACCAAGAAGAATCTTAGACCGCCAAATGATGTGATTTCTAAGGCGATCGAATGTCAGAAGCCTGATCTCGGGGGTACCGAAAAAAGGGGGGGAATTCAGCATTAATCCGGGCAGTCTGTTTTGCCTTATAGTGCTCCTGTCAGAATTCTCTATAAGCAAAAACAATCATTCAAAGGCTAAAAAAAATTTGCCAAAAGAAACATTCAAAAACAGTAAAGAAATGCATTATGCCTTATATGATTGAAATTTAATAACATATTGAAATTAAACACCAAATTCCAATTTAGGCTATTAAAGGACCTGACCAGAATTAAAAGTATGATTCAGGTCGTCATTTTGAGACCCTTTAACCCAAGCGTCCACAGGGACGCGCCCGAAGGCGGCGCTCCTTTAACTGCCCGTTAAAATTACGAAGAATAAGATACTTCCCCACCTAAAGATTATCGCAATTTTGCCGATAAATAAATCTGTTCATCTGAAGTTGATGCCTATATCCCGCCTCTCAGAAGGAGATTATCACGGTGAGCATCGTAGTTTAGATATCTCGGAATGAATATTCCGGGTTTTTTACATTGTCGTCACAGGTCGTTATAAAGGGAGGGTTAGATGGTTAAAATGTTGAGGTTTTCAAGCGGTTTGATGGTCTTGATCTTGTTTCTCATTATGCTCATGACCGGGTGCAGCGGGTCCTCAATCAGCGCCACCAACAACGGTAGCACCAGCAGCATCGGATCAACGAGCAGTAGTAGCAGCTCAGGCGGCTCGGCACTCGCTGCGACATCCCTGACCGTGGCCAGCCAGGTCAGCGTAGTGGATCCGGAACTCGGTCAGTTAGGGCTGTCAACTATTGCTGCTTCGTCAATACGAGTCGATTTCCCCAGCATTGCGCGCTTATTCAAATCAGTTGCCAGGTCGTCATTGACTCCGACATCCGATTTCAATACGGATGTAACGTCCGTGTCCGTAACGGATATATCGACGAACGCCTTGGATAATGTAAACAAAATCCTCTGCATGGTAAGCCAATCAAAATATGATGCCATGCTTAATAAGGGCAATTATCTCGCTCTTGTCGACAATAACCTGTGCGATAGCAGCAGATCTGATGCGTCTAATGCTGGTTCTACGGTGCAGGACACGACAGGGGCATCAAATGTACCGCTTTATTCCATGTGGACCATCAGTTCCTCACGAGTAGATGATAACTCGCCTGAAATCGTCAAGTGCTGGATACATCAGGCGGCGGACGCAACGACTGAATCTCCTGCCCAAATGATCTATGCCGATGCCGTAATTACAGAAGGGACCACTTCTGTCAACCCCTACGGCATTTTCACCATAAATTTCGAGGTATTTCCGGTATCAAACGGTGTGGTTGCGTCCACGTCCGCTGAAAAGGGAATACTGGAGGCCGTAAGAGATACTACAACTGGAAAAGTGCTTCTCAAATACGTGGACACCGGAGAACACGGCGACGGCAATGGAGGAACACAACAGGAAATCCAGAAAATATCACTTGATCGCCATGATGGAGGGACCGGAGGAGCAGGACATGTTCTGACCACCCAGATCAGCTCGCAGGGTACCAGTACCATGGAATATGATATTGCCTATGATACAACGTATTTTTACCGTGTTGTACCCAACACTTCATCGCCCAATCCGATCTGCCTGAACCGGACGGTTTTTAATGATTGTGCATGGAGTTATAACCTCTATGACATGACAGGAACAAGAGTTGACCTTAACTCCGGTTTCCCGATAACGTTCACCCTGGACGGCGTAGACCATCAGGGATATATTGGCTATTATGGTCTTTGGACTGACACCGGCGTTAATCTCAGCAACGGCACAAGCGTAAACAAAGTTGCGTACAACAATGGCAACAGTTCGTCTGTGCCCTATACGATTTTTGAGTCTGGCGGTGAACTTCAGATCCATACGCGGCATTTGATGACGCTTGGCGATCTTACCAATGTGCCGCTTTCCTATTTTGCGATGCCGACCACTCAGCCATCCGGCACGAACCAGCCAATGTCCAATCCCACCGGGACCAATTACGAAGTTTATTGGGATGGCGCCAATTTCGTCATGTTCGCTCAAATGCCGCAGATGTGCAGTGGCAATTGCACATGGGCAAATTTGCCGCAGCCATATCCCACGATAGATTTTTCAAGTTTACACCAGGGCTCCATCAATTTGAACTCCACGAACAACGGGGGGCAGTTCCAGGTCATGCTCAGCAATTGCACCGTTACTCCCCAGCCCGGTATTGTTACCGGAATAACGTCAACGGGTACGGGGACTCAGCCAGGGCCTGCTCCGACGCCGCAGCCGGAGATAACCGTGTGCGACCCGCCAGCGAACGCCTCGCAGGTCATTTACTATGACCAGAACATTGTCTATCCCGGAGATAGGACGGTCCCGACGACATTGGTCGGTTACCAGCAGACTCCGATCGCTACGTCATCCGGTGTTGACCCGTCAAATCCCTACGGGACCAATAACTCAATGATGTCGGCACAAACCAATACACCGACGGTGTATACGTTTGATTCGACGAACCTGATGCTTATGTATAACGGCTATGATGTCGTCATGACGTCTACCGGGACTTCCAATAATAACCAGTTTGGCGTCATGAGCGGCCCTCTCTTTGATCCCTCAGCTATTGATTCCGCAACTGGGCTATCATACGCTGACCTGATAATGTGTGATTGGAGCACAGCGCAAAATCCTCAGGTATGCGGCTGGAAGGCCATGGGCGTTTTACCGGTATACTATACCTGGGAGACGGGTCCGAACAATTTCAACCAGTTCATTACTGTCAAGGATGGTGCCGGCAATTTCGTAAAATTCGATGCACCGCTTTACGTCAACTATGTGTCTGGCGGCACGACCTACGTGCTCCAGTACGGCGGTGCCGGACAGCTTAACGGCATCCCGGGCCAATGTATTGACTTAAACACCGGCACAGCCGCGGATTGCGCCCAGTCTGCCAATTCAAATTCGATCATCTGGGTTCCGCAATTTACCATCCCGGCGGCATCATCAAGCGGAGTGCCGACCGTTCTTACCGGCGGGTCAAACCAGTATTATGTCAAGCCCCTGCAGGTACAGCAGATGATGACGGCATCTCCGTTGAGCGACTGCGCCAACCTGGCCACAACAGATTTCAGCCAGTATGTATTGCCGGATGCATCGCTTTGGGTTGATCCCGTGGCATTTAATGGCGTTGAACCGACAGTAACATCTGCGCCCGCCGTCATCGGAGGAGTAGTTCAGTAAAATCTTCACATGGCAACTGCTAAAGCTCCTTCATGGGATCCCATGAAGGAGCTTTTTTTTTAGGTGGTATCCCCTTCGTAACATATGAACTTCAACATGACGGGGAAAAGACCGCAGCGCGTTATTCAACAGCAACTAGGTAATCGGTTGCTGACAGCTAGCACTTCCCCAGATCTTTCTGCGATAGGAAGAAGATCTCCTTATCATCTTGATCCAGTGCATATCTGGCAGTTACATTTGAGTCATCCAAGAACGTAAAGACATACAGTCGGCCGTTTGTTTCCCTGAGTTTCTTTTTCCAAACCGTTTGATCGGTGTATTTTTCTGCATAAATCACCCTGCAAAAATTAAGAGGTCTTCTTTGGAAAGTAGGAGGAGCCGGTCTTGTAAATACCATACCAACAATAGAACATGGATCTATATCCCGCACGATTACTTGTTCTTGATCTGCATCTTCGGTATCAATGATTTTTGAAAACCAAGCATCATCTTCAAGAAATGCTGTTCTTGACAAGTAGCATCAATAATGACACTACCCATCATGTCAACGATCCCGGGTCTTGTTGCCCACATGAGGAATAACCCTAAAGGGATACGTTTCACTGACTTAGTCACGGTCTGGATTCATTATTTCGACAAGGCACGCCAGACGAGCAGCAGACATCCTGTCTGTAAAACGCCGTGGTTTGGAGATCCGCGGGTGCATATCCAAAATGGTAAAGGTAACGCAAAGGCGTACCAGGTAAGACAGATTTTAAAAGCAATTGATACGGTGGAGGCTGAACATGAACAAAAAAATAGATAAATATACCTATCGGGTAACGTGGTCGGAAGAAGATTCCGAATATGTCGGGCTGTGCGCCGAGTTCCCGAGCCTGAGCTGGCTTGCTAAATCACCAGAAGCAGCACTAAAGGGAATTCGGGCGACAGTACGTGGCGCGCTCGCGGAGATGTCGCGTCACCACGAACCGCTGCCTGAGCCGATCGCTGCAAAACATTTTAGCGGTAAGTTTGTGGTCCGTGTTCTTCCCGATGTGCATAGACAACTTGCAATGCAGGCAGCAGAGGCAGGGGTAAGCTGAATCGACTGGCAAGCGTAAAACTCAGTAAGTAAAAGGGCGGAGGCCGTAAGGAGTCTTTGCCTGCTCGTGTGCATTGAACGTCTCTCGGAGGCGCAGACATTCACCGTCACTACCCTCGGGGTTTGCGTACGACGCTTTCAAAAATATTTAGAGTGCTTGATCGTTTCTTTAACGTAGCGGTGTCGTCTATGTGATTAATATGAAAGAAAAAGATCGCAGAATTGCCGGGGAACCAAAGAACCGACTTTCCGGGATCGTTCAGCTCAATGATCTCAAAGTGTTCTGTTAACGTGCGAGAGGGGATAGCGATGAGCATTCCGGTCTCGACGCAGGTACGAAGTCGAAGTAATCATTGCTGCTCTCCACGATGCTATTTCCGGATCCGCATGGGAAGTAGGCTGCCATAACTATACGGTCATCTCGCCGCTCATCTTTACACGTGACGAACTAGAAAATTCACCGCTCAAGGCCTCGCAGATCGTCCAGGTTATTGCTGAAGAGGGAGTGGCCGTATGACTGACCGGGAGGCGATTCTCGCTTTTCGTTTGCAGGAAGCGGCGGATGCGCTCGCCGATGCCGAACGGATGATGGAAAGCGGCTTCAGTCCCCGGTCGATCGCCAACCGCGATTCAAGAGGAGCACGTGAAGCTACCACGCGCCTCTTTACGGCACGGCCCCGGTGACTCGGCGCAGTCCTTGCTGACTCCCAAGATTGTAAGTCCCATCCCCCATCGTCCCAGAATCCGTCCTGATACTGTCCTGTGATATAAAAGTGAATAAATATATGGTCCAACTCATTGAATTGCTGGACCGAAAAAATGGCGTGATGCAACCCCTTGGGTACACACCCGAAGGGGTGATCACGCTCTCAACACAGGTTGTTTGATTTAGCCTGACGAGATCAATTAGAGATTACAAGTAAAAGTTGTCTGGTAGGTAAGCGCTATTCCTTTTTCCTGTAATATTAGAGTTACCATTCCTCGCAACAATCAAACTTCATGATGTTATAAAGCATGATATCATTCCTGCCAGTATGCATCTGTCATATAGAAATCCTCATTCTTTTCGATTGTCACTCGTGCGTTTTTTTAGCTATATACGTGATAAATCTCAACGATAACGAATTTATCGGTTCCAGGAAGGACAAAAGTTCAAGAGTTCGCGGGTAATTCAGTGGCTTCGCATCGATGTGACTATGCTAACTATCTCCTTATTCAGTGTACCTGATCGTTCTTCCCATTGTTTCTCAGTTTTATCACTATTTCACTCATGTCATCGCGAATATTGACCATATTCTGTTGCAATGACATTAATTGTGTCTTTAGGGTCTGAACAGTAGTGAGCAATTGTTTGAGTTTTCTTGCTAGCTCTGCCTCATCAGCCTCTTGTTTATATTTGCTTCCTTCAAACATCGATTCTCCTTCGCTGATCCCTACGAGGGGTTTTTCCACTAGTTAAAGTATAGCTTAAATCTGACGGTTCAGATTAATAAATTCGGTGAGAAGCATGGATTGATGACAGACGGCCAGGCTAAGACCTTCAGACTGGAGTTTTTGACAGAAAACTTTATCAAAAATGCAATGATACAAGATGAATTCTACGCCTTCGATAATATTATTTTAAACTCGCTATCACCTACAAGGTGATAAACCGGCGAGCTGAAATTTTTGTGAACTACGGATTGTAACATGGAGAACGTGGGATGTGAGCGGCCGAGCACCGCAGGCGCGAGGTCCGCCCGACTGACTGGTTGGGTAGCATACCGTTAGCTCGTAGAAAAGAGCACTGTAGCTCTTGCTGGATCACTTGCCCGTGCCTCTTGGATAAACAGCTCAAAGGCAGCGTGATATTGCGTGGATATCTGAGGCTTGTATGATTATTCTCTCCAGGAATGATCAAAGTTTATGCATTCAGCAACTTATTCAGCACATCTTTCAGTTCATCGACATTATACGGTTTTCTGAGAACTGCTTTGAATCCCTGTTTCTCATACGATGCAATAGTTGCGTCATCAGAGTAGCCGCTCGAAACAACCGCTTTTGCCTTTGGGTCTATTTCAAGTAATCTCTTTACGGTTTCAGCTCCGCCCATTCCACCCCGGACGGTTAGGTCAAGAATGGCGACGTCAAATGGTTTTCCTGATCCTTGGGCCTCCTGATATATGTTAATTGCTTCTGCACCATTGGCTGCTAAACCTATTTCATGCCCAAGCGTCTGTATGAGCTCTCTCGCTATGTTCAAAATGTATTCTTCGTCGTCCATCACGAGAATTTTGCCTTTTTTAAATGTCATCGGTACTGCCATTGCTGGTTTGTTCTCGCCTATTGCCGCTGTTGCTGCTGGGAGGTAGATAAGAAATGTCGTCCCCTTACCCAACTCGGACTTCACATGAATTTCGCCATTGTGGTTCTTGATAATAGAATAGGAAGTTGCCAAGCCGAGTCCGCTTCCTTTTTCCTTGGTCGTAAAATATGGATCAAATATTTTGCTAAGATGTTTCTCGGGGATGCCGATGCCCGTGTCAGTGATGTTGATCTCAACATATTTACCGTATGCCAATGTTGGTGGGAGATTCATATCAGGGGTTTGAACATTCCTTGCGGTAATCACAATTGTGCCGGCTTCCGCCATAGCCTGATCTGCATTCAGGACGATATTCTGAATAACCTGACTGATCTGACCTTCGTCAGCATCTATACTCCACAAGTTCTCATCTGCAGAAAGCCGATAATCCGACCGGGAGCCGCTGAGTGCAAACTTTGCTGCATTTTCGATAACTGGTAGAGGATCAAGTGTTTTCTTTACAGGTTTCCCACCCTTGGAGAAGGTGAGTAACTGGTTCGTCAGCGTCACAGTCATATGGAGCGCTTTCTCTGCTTCTTCTAATGCTGCAGTGTTCTTTTCACGGTCATCTTTCTTCAATTTCGCAAGAGATATATATCCGAATACTCCCTGGAGTAGATTATTGAAATCATGCGCAATACCGCCGGCAAGGGTTCCGACAGCCTCGAGTTTCTGGGTCTTGAGGCGTTCTTCTTCGAGAAGTTGCCTTTCTGATACATCGGATAAGAACCCGACCAAGCATTTTCGGCCTTCTAGCTCCATAGGGACGCTATGGATGCTCATTCTGATGAGAGAGCCATTTTTGCACCTAAATGTTCTTTCAGATGTGTGTGTTTCACTTTGAGCATGTTTACTAAAATCCTCCTCTGGTTTTAACTTTTCATCATCCACTGCCAAATCTGTGACCGGCATCGAGCGAAGTTCCTGCTCTGAATATCCAAGTATCCTACAAATCTCGGGATTTGCATAAATCACCTTCCGTGTCTCGATATCAACAACCTGTATCCCTGTATTGGCATTTTCGATGATCGTTCTGAATCGAGCCTCAGACGATCGTAAGGCATCTTCTACCTGCTTAGTCTTTGTAATATCTGTGCCCGTTGCCTGATATTCGATAATAGCTCCAGTATCATCGAAAATTGCATTATGTGTCCACCTATGCCAGACGATGTTCCCAGAAGGTAACATTATTCTGGTTTCAGCTACCAGTGAAGGATTTTGTTTATTGAGTGATTCTATTTGGCGTATCAATGCTTGTCTGTCATCCTGATGTATGAATGAATAATAAGACTTTCCAAGGAGATCTTCACGCTTCAGATTGATGTACTTGCATAATGTATCATTGATAAACGTAAGTATTCCTCCGGAAAGATACCTCGATACAAACTCAGTCTGATTGTTTATAATCGCCATATATCGTCGCTGACTCTCTCGTAGTGCTTCTTCAATTTTTTTTCGTTCGGTAGTATTCTGTGCAGTTCCGCGAAGTCCCCATATCTCGCCCTTTGTATTTCGTTTTGCTTCGCCGCGTGCTGTGATCCAATGTGTCGTTTCAGTCGGATGCGCAAGCTCAAGATCAAATTCATAGGGCTCGCCTGTTTCCATGGCCCGTTTTACGGCAGCGTCAAGCCGTTCTGCACTCTCTGCGGTATAAACTTTTTTATGCTCTTCGTAGTTCGGTGTAGGCTTCTTTGGATCGAATCCGTAAATCCGATAATATTCATCAGACCACCAGATGATGTCTCTGACCGCATCCCAGTCCCAACTACCTATATGGGCCAAGCGTTGAGCCTCATTTAACTGTGTCTCTCTTAGTCGCAGTGTATCCTCAACCCGCTTGCGCACGGTAATGTCATTCAACAATACGAGATTCTTATGGCCTATCGGCACTCCAAAGATTTCAACGATTCGGACTTCTCCGTTCTTACACGTGACATTGTACGGAATGGATTCTATCGTCTGAGATCCTGCCGTTGCCTTTGCTACCGCTTTGTCCCATGTCTCCTGGACCTTTCGGCGATATACTTCATCGGGGTAGGCGCGTCTCAACCAAAGTTCAAGATTTGGGATGTCCTCGAGCGTATACCCGAATGTTTTGATGAACGCGCTGTTCAGAAATTCAATATCATTATTATGTAGGTTATGCAAAGCTATCGGGATCGGCAATAATTCCAAGGAACTCCTGATCTGTTGTTCCTGTATCACTATGTCATGCATGCTTTTGTTCATTGTGACCTGCCTTCCCCCGTCGCACGACTAACATTATTTTCGTTCGTCAACTCGACTATCATCGAGATATAAGACCCGTTGCTTTCCGTCCCCATTTCACAACGGGTTAGGCTTTATCGAGAACTAGTTAAATACAATCACCGATATGAAAAATTGTCAATGCTTCAGCGTGTTTTTTTGGGCATGCCCTGATGATTTCAGGAGCAAAATTCATGAATTGCCGAATGGAAACATTAATAAGTTCAAGATGTTATCGATCATTTGTTCGTAATCATCTGATAAAGGTTCTTGAGTAAAATAAAAACGCCTCCTCCAATAAAGACCACCGTAAAAGGAGTTAATAGGAACTCAGGTGTCGGCTTATCAACTATTTTACCGAGACCGAGATAATAGCCAGTAAAGTTGCCAATTGTATGTCGATAAATGAACAGCAGAACTCCTCCGTCGGTCAATTCCAGCGACAAATATCCCATGTGCTGTAGCAATCAATAAATGGTTAACTCATTTATAGGTTCACAATCGAAAAGGCATATTAGCATGGTAAAAAATATGCCGCAAACGGGGGACCCTAATTTTCGCTTCGATTTCCCTGATACCGTGGGACTCAAAAAGGGCATTCTCCTTCAAAGGATGGCAAGACGAGGCACTTCGATATCAAGTCCGGAAGGAAACATGAAGGTTGCGAAGAGTTACATCGACAACAAGTTCAGGAAGTAGGTCGCGATGCACCGCATGGCACCTGCTAGGTGCAAGACCAATTCTCGTTATTCCGTTTATCTGTCCTCAACCAGTGCGCTCAAGGCATCGAGGTCCACCGATGTGGGATGAAACGCGCCCATCCACCGCATGCATCGGTTCGCATTCAGGGGAATACCCACCACGGGGATGTTCAGGCCGATACACAGCCGCATACCGCGCAGCAGTTCCGGAACGCAGGCCACACCCAGAACGCCAATGCTTCCTTCCCTGTTCTGAAGCTCTCGGAAAAGCGGTTTGAGGCTGGCATTCATCCACAGGTAGGGCTCGATGCGGTTCTCTCGGAGGAGCGCGCTTACGCGGTTGACAAAGCAGTTCTTCGAGCACCCCCTGCACACATAGTCAAGCTCACCAGGGCCGGACCGACAATCCGCGCTCAAGTCGCGAAGACAATAGGGAAGGAAGGCTATTCTGCGCTTCGCTGACTTGAACGCTTCTTTCCAGGCCCGGTTCGCGAGCTCGATCAGGAGCATATAAAGGTGGTACTGCTCTTCGGAGGTGAAGAGGGTGCCGTCCCATCGCTTAAGAAACGAGATTTCTTGTAGATGTGCATTAACCAGTGCAGTATGGGGAGCGAGCAGGTCTCTTGCTGCAGTGACGATGACGTGGATGAGCTTGTTGCCGGGAGTGTTGGGAAGGCGGAGCTGCTTTTTCAGAAACCGTTTTTTTCTGCTTATCCGTTCCAGAGTCCTGATAATGCCAAGGATATCGGGGCTCCCTTCCAGCACTCGGTCTGCGAGCGCACCGATCTTCCGATAATAGTTCTCTGTCGAGGGTTCTGTCCCAAACAAAGAGTAGGTCTTCCCTGCGATGGCAATCGTTGATCTCGCTTCTTCGTTCGGTTTCATGGTTCATTATCCCTCTTTAGAACTCGAAAAGCCACCCTTGCCCGATCTGGTCTCTGCAACGGGAATCGGGTTCTAGCGGCCTCGGCTCCAGGGATACACAGCTCTTCCCGATTTGTTAACCGTACAAGTTTTCTAAGTAAGATTCAGTCTGACTGAAACTGCCAGCTATACAAGATGGTCCGGCCCCTCCATGCGGCCATCGTCCCTGCTGAATTGATAATTGCTATGTGTAATCTTCATTTTAGAATATGACCCTTGATTCACGATTACAGAAAGAAAAGTTTAAAATAATAAATCTCCCAGCAGTAAAGACTTTTTCCTGAAAGACGCGAATTTCAAATCTTGGCAACAATCAATATTTCTCCAGAAAATTGTTATTATGTCGCATTCGTATCAGTATCGGTTGTACCTACAATCTTGCAAGTGCGATCACGTAAAAATGCTCTAAAACCGGTTGAAGTCTGCATTTACGGGTCAGGAATTATATAACCAGTGGACCTGAATATTTAGGATTATCATGTCGATTTCTCACAGATGATAGAGACTCTATGCTTTATCAAGATCGCTGCTGGCTTTGAAGACCTGTGTATTGACATTTCCCGAATCAGAACCACCACACTCAGGAATATAGCAGGTCACGTCAAGATACTCACATTTCTTCTTGCAAGATGGACAAAGATCAGGCGGAATGTCCATCGTTACGGTATTGCCGCACTTATTGCATTTCCATACCACCATGGCTCTCTTCCTTATAGGAAATTAGCATGTGGAGCATTTTAAAATCATCGAAACGAAAACGAAAGCTATACTCATAATTATCAGCCATTACCTTTTAATAACTTGGACTATATGAATCGTCTCTCGAACCACCCGGTGCCGACCCTTCCATGTAGCCCTTTACCGAAGTATTCTCATCAGGAGCTATGCTTCGGTCATTATTCTTGTATATGCCTTCTGAATCTTTATTCATGCCTCCGGCACCCGAATCTGCTGTATCTGATTCAGTCGGCATTCGCTTGACCGTGGGACGCTCTTGATCCATATCAGGATGATGGGTATCTTGATTACATATAGTATCGTCCACAGTACCGTTTGACTCCGACATGTCTTCTGTCGCGAAAGCTAACCCAAATGTAAGGATAAACGCCATTCCCGTCCCAAGGGTAAGATTTCTTTTCATATTCATCGCCTCGTTTCTTTTGTACATAGTGCTCTCTATTTTTTAATATATCTCACCATGGTTGATTGTCAACGAACCGTGCGACTTTGCTTGCAACCTCTGTATTATAATTTATAAATAAGGATATGCCACGTACTTTGGATATGGAAGACATGGTGGAGTAATGCGAGAAGATATCAACTGGTTCGAGTGGTATTTGGAGGTAGTTCGTTAACGACTACAGCTTACATTATGTGTTTCACAAAATGTCCTTATGCTCCTTTCAATACTTAATATGGATCTTTGCAGCTCCTTTGACCTGATCACGATATGGTTCTCCGCGTTGTTCTTGCTTCGCCATCATTCATGAAGTTGAAGCTACCGGTGACGACCACGGTCTGATCGATGACCACGTCGTGTGCGGTAGCGGGCGGCGGAATTGAACTCTTGGCCGAATATCATCTTCGTTCGGTTATGATCTTCTTCTAGTTGAAAATTACATTTTCTGATGATACGATACCAAAAGTGCAATTAGCAGGATGGATTCGATGCCCTATTTTTTGGACTGGAAT
>DASPQB010000069.1:0-4049 GCA_035625205.1 Nitrospirota bacterium
CACCGATGTTGTTGAGCCTGCTACAGCCCCAAGAGTGAAGGTTCCCCCGCCTCCAATAACCTGCTGTGCCATCGCAGGCACTGCGCCGATAATACAGAGAAGCGAAACGATACATAGAAAACCAATGATTTTCTTCATCAGTAATTCCTCCTTATACACAAAATTGATTAGTTAGGATATACCTGGGCATCCGCATAAAACGCTTCGAGAGCCGTCTTCAAGTTTCTTAGGTCCGCCTCAGCAGCTGAGTTATATGCTTTGACACGGTAAGCGCTAAACTGCGGGATGGCGATAGCCGCGAGAATTGCGATGATGGCTACCACGATGAGAAGTTCGATAAGCGTAAAACCTTTTTGATTCTTTTTCATAGTTATTCCTCCCATAATTTTGTTGGAATAGTAAAAAAAACGTCTTGTTCTTAAGGCCCTACTATGGGATGTCTCACCTCCTTTCACAGGCCTTAAGCTTGTATAAGTTCATGGCTAGTAATGCACAATATATGCCATATAATAAATACAGAATATCAATAACTTACAGTGTGAATTTATCAAATTTTGACTATTTGCGTCAAGTATTAGTGACAAAAAATGTCAGTTGGTGCTTTCTTGACAATGACAAGCGTCGGTGATAGCATCTTGATGGAAATTATGATTATAACATCCGCAAAATTAATAACTTGTCAGCATTCTGCTACTCCCATTACCGATGGCGCAGTTGTTATCAATAAAGGTATCATCAGTGCTATTGGCCAAGCAGGCTACCTCTCTAATCGATATCCTAAACAGGATGTCCTTCGGTTGCAAAATGTAGTTATTATGCCCGGTCTTGTCAACGCTCATGTCCACCTTGAACTTCCTCCATTATTGGATTCGATTCGAGCACAAACCTTTACAGACTGGGTATTAAATCTTATCCAAGCGAAAAAAAAACTAAAAGAGCGAGACTACTCGTCCGCCGCTTTTGAAAACATGCATACAGTTACCCGGACCGGAACGACCACGGTTGCGGAAATATGTACTCATGCGGCCAGTCCCCCGTTGATAAAAAAAATTGGACTGAGAGCTATTGTGTACAATGAAATAATAAATATGGGCCCAAGGCTATTGGTACCTAGCCATAAAGATTCGACACTTGTAAAATTCGGTCTTTCTCCGCATACGCCCTATACAGTCTCTAGGGCTTTATTACTCGAGATCGAAAAACTTGCTCAAATGAAACAACTCCGCCTTGCAATGCACATTGCTGAATCAAAAGACGAGTTGAAATTGCTGCAAGGGAAAAAGAGCCAGCTAGAAAAGCTCTTTGAATTTGCTCATTGGGACCTTTCATGCTCGCCGCAAGGGTCATCCTCATTCGAATATTTGGACAGGATCGGATTCCTTTCACCGCGTCTACTGGCTGTCCACGCTGTACAAGCCAAAGACAGCGATGTCAGGATAATAAAAAAGAATAAAGTGTCAATTGCGCATTGTCCACGGAGTAACCGGGAACTCAACGTCGGTAGAATGCCCCTAAAAAAATACCTCGATGCCGGAATCGCCGTCGGTCTGGGGACTGACAGCCTTGCCAGTGTCACCAATCTAAATATGTGGGACGAGATGCGTTATGCGTTCCAACTGCATCGGCAAGACGGCATTACAGCAGAAGATATTTTTAAGCTCGCCACTATCAGAGGCGCAAGAGCACTCGGTCTAGACAACGAAATCGGAACTCTCGAACCAGGCAAGAAAGCAGATATTATTGCCGTTCCGCTGCCTAAAAAAAATACTGGCAACCTCTATTCCGACTTGCTCAGGGAAACGAAATCCTGTATTATATGCATGGTGAATGGAAATATCTTATATCAAGAATGAGTTCCTGCCTTTTTCAGCAATCTTAAAATATGAGATTAGATAAAATCCAAGAAAAAGTCTTTTCAAACAAACGTCTCACGCGTAATGACGGTGTTGAGCTCTTCAAGTCCAACGATCTGCTCGCGTTGGGGCGCATGGCCACGCATGTTGCACAAAAAAAGAACGGAAACCGCGTGCATTTTATCAGGAACATGCACATAAATCCTACGAACATCTGCGTGAATCGCTGCAAGTTCTGCGCATTCAGCAAAAGTAAAGGCGAGCCCGGCGCATACGAGATGACCATCAGCGACATCCTGAACAAGGCACTGAGTGCTGAAAAAGGCGTTCGAGAACTACACATCGTTTCCGGCCTTCATCCCGACCTGCCGTTCGAGTGGTATCTCGATATGCTTAGGACACTGAAGAAAGAACTTCCCAATTTACACCTCAAGGCTTTTACTGCAGTAGAGATTGATTACCTTGCTAAACTTGCCGGTATGAACCTCACGGACACGCTGCTCGAACTCAAGGAGGCCGGGCTTGGCTCACTACCGGGAGGAGGTGCTGAGATATTCAACACTTCCGTACGAAATGCGCTTTGCGCAGAGAAAATCAGCGGGGACCGATGGCTTGAAGTAGTCAAAGCTGCACACAGGGTCGGGCTCAAATCGAATGCAACAATGCTGTATGGCCATATTGAGACGTATGACCATAGGATTGAACATCTTTTGAAGCTCCGTGAGCTACAGGACAATACCAGCGGGTTCCAGGCTTTCATACCGCTCAGCTTCCACTCCCGAAACACAGAGATCAGGAAATCAGCATACACTACAGGGTTCGATGACCTCAAGACACTCGCGATCTCGCGACTCATGCTGGACAACTTTGACCATATTAAAGCCTACTGGGTCATGCTTGGTGAAAAAATTGCACAGATTTCGCTGAATTTCGGCGTCGATGATCTTGATGGAACCGTAGTTGAGGAACGCATCACCAAGGCTGCCGGAGGGACCACTGATGGCAGTTTAACGAAAGACGATCTTATATATCTTATCAAACAGGCAGGACGCTTGCCCGTAGAGCGCGATACGCTTTATAATGTCGTGAAAGTGTGGAAATAATTGTCGCAGACAAATACAGATACTAGAAAAGTTTTGAAAAAAGCCTCCCAGGGAAAGCGGCTCGACGCTGAGGAAGGTCTTGTATTGTTCAAGCAAGCTGATCTCCTTACCCTTGGCGAGCTTGCGAGCACGGTCCGCAAGCGTCTGCATCCGGAACGGCTCGTAACCTTTATTGTTGACAGGAACATAAACTACACGAACATTTGCGTAAATAGATGCAAATTTTGCGCCTTCTATCGCGATGCCGATAATCGAGAAGCATACATCCTGTCCAAAGAGGAAATTTTCAGGAAAATCGAGGAAACGATTGCTCAGAGCGGTACCCAGATTCTGATGCAAGGCGGTGTGCACCCCGATCTTGGGATAGAGTATTTTGAAGATCTGTTTTCGTCGATTAAAGAACGTTTTACTATCCAGATACACTCTCTATCTCCAGCTGAGATATCATTTCTTGCGAAAAAGGCAAATATCAGTGTTCTGGATGTCCTGAAGCGCCTGAGGGCATCAGGCCTTGACTCGATTCCCGGAGGAGGCGCGGAGATCCTTGTAGATCGCGTCAGGGAAAAAGTCAGTCCTAATAAAATACGTTGGAAACAATGGGCAGAGGTGATGAGGACTGCCCAAAAAATCGGAATGCCTACGACTGCCACGATGATGTTCGGCAGCCTGGAAACAAACAAGGAAATAATTGAACATCTGGTCAGGCTTCGGGACATTCAGGATGAGACCCGCGGGTTTACAGCATTTATCCCTTGGACATATCAGCCAGGCAATACGGAATTAGGGGGCAGGGCAGCCACGGCAGTCGAATATTTAAAAGTGCTTGCCCTCTCACGCATCATGCTCGACAATTTTGATAATATTCAGGCGTCCTGGGTGACGCAGGGCGCGAAAATAGCACAAGTGGCATTGGAATTTGGTGCCAATGATTTCGGCAGCACTATGATCGAAGAGAATGTCGTTGCGGCAGCAGGGGTCACTTTCAGAATGACCAAACAAGAGATCATGAATGTCATCAGAGATGCAGGGTATATTCCAGCGCAGCGCAATACCACATACAATATTCTGAATAAGTACGACCTCAAATTATAAT
>DASPQB010000070.1:0-2134 GCA_035625205.1 Nitrospirota bacterium
CTTGAAGGCCACCATCGCAATAATGCACGTTATCATGTAGAGCAGGAATGTGCCGAAATTGCTGATCAGCGTCACGATGACCAGTGTGTTGGGCAGCTTGGTATACATCTCGGGCGAGAAGATACCGAAGCTGTACCAGAAGTTGTGCTTGTCCAGGGCCGCCGGCGCAGAAGACTGCCCGCCTAAGTATATCAATACCGTCGAAATGCCGATGATAGCCGAGATGACGGCCAGGGTCCAGATTGCACGGTGAGGCGACATGTTCTTGCCGTGAAGCAGGCCGAAGTGCGACGGCACTTCCTCATCCCGGCCCATAGCGTAGGTTACGCGTGCGCCGGTGCTGAGGCAAGAAAGCGTGGTGCCTATCAGAGCGAGGAACACGGTGAATGCCTGCACCAACATGAACGCTTTGCCCGCCGCGTAGCTGCCGAACAGCCACGTGCCTGCGATGACCATCATGTCGCCGATCGGAGCGCCCGAGGCCCCCGCGTTCGGCATGGTGTAGCCGTTATGCATCATGTAATTCGCTGCAAAGTACTCGATCAGGTAGCAGAACGCGCCCTGAATCGCCAGCGACAGCAGCACCGCCCTCGGAATGTCTTTCGTCGGACGCTTCGCTTCTTCACCCATCGACGTGACTGACTCGAAACCAACCAGGATCAGGATCGCAATGGCCGCCTGAATGAAGATGAAGTTGAAGCCGTGGGGAGCGATGACGGATGAGGCGTCTTTGTGGTAGTTGAAGACCTCGTTCCCTTTGTCGTCCTTCGTGACTGCCCCTTCGGAATAATCGACCGTAAAAGGCGCAGCAAGTTTCGGATCGGTTACAGCCTTGCCGTCTTTATCAGCTCCGACGGGATTTCCATCTTTGTCCTGTGCGTCCTGCATCTGGTAGACCGGCTTACCGTCCTTGTCCATGGTCGGTTTACCTTTGTCGTCCAGCACCGGCAAAGGACTTCCCTTCTCGTCCTTCTGGGGCTCCTGGGCGACCTGATAGTTCACCGCGGTACCGTTGGAGAGGTGGAACCCGGTGGAGCCTTGCGGATGCTGCACGCGGTAGCCGATGGCAATCACCGAGAAAACCAAAAGCGCCGAGATCTGAACGATATTGATCACTACATTGACTGCTGTTGTGCCGGTCACACCGCGATAGGCGATGTAGGCCACGCCGAGCGCGAACACGATACAGAAGAGATACATGAACAGAGGGCTGTTATAGGTGCCGCTGAAGGTGTCCGGCCAGAACTGGTTGAGCAAAAAACCGCCAAGAATCGCCGTCACTCCGACCATAACTCCCGGATAGACCCAATAGTAGAGGTGGCTCGCCCATCCGGTGATAAACTTCGCGAGCCGGGCGAACTTGTATGCGTGTGTCTTTGAGAGGAACGCCTGCTCCGCATATAAGTACGACGAACCCGGTCCCGGATAGAGCTTTGCCAGCTCCGAGTAACTGATTGCAGTAGCAAAGCAGAGCAGCAGCGCGAAGAGAATGCCGAACCACATGGAGATGCCGGCCATCGGGGCGCCGTAAAGCGATTGCATTTGGAATGTTAGCCACAGGAACGCACCAGGTGCGATCAGCGCCATCGCGTTCATCGTCAGACCCGTTATGCCTAACGTCCCCCTGGTGACTGGTTGTTGTTCGTTTACCATAGTAATACTCCTTTCTTTTGCTTCCGGATCTCGGGAAGGGATGATGCCTTCCCAGGAACTATTCATATGTACATCAAACTCGCTAACTCGCTCCTTGCCTCACAGGACAGTAAGGTGCAGGCTGAGCAGGCGGGGTCTGCCTGCTCAGCAGTGAGGGCGTGGAGGGTTAGGTTGCACCTTTTCCTCGGCGAGCATAAGGCCCGCAGGAACCATAATTGACAAAACTGAGCAATGCGAATGCGCTGTTCAATACTTTCATTTCAAAACTCTCTCTGTTAAACATTTACCAGGTGTACATCAGGCCAATTGAGATGGTATCCTGGTCTTTTTTCGTATTGTTACCGGCACTGTCGGGGAATGACTCCATGTTTGACCAGTCATGCCGGTACTCAGGTCTCACCAGCAGGTTCTTCGCCACTACGAACTGGGGCGTCAGGGTGATCTCCTTCAGCCTCTGGGCCGTTCCGGTCCGGAAACCCTG
>DASPQB010000071.1:0-2943 GCA_035625205.1 Nitrospirota bacterium
GCCCAACCTTTACTGGTATGTATCGAAACCAATCCCCCATCCCGTCGAACTGACCATTGTTGAAAGAAATGCAGTAAAACCGGTTGTCGAAAATGTTATTCAGGGTCCTGACAGGGGCGGCATCCAAGCCATTCGCTTAGCTGATTATGGTGTGCATCTGCGCCGAAACGTCCCATATAAATGGTTTGTGACTCTTGTTGTAGACGCTGATCACCGTTCCAAGGATATTTTGGCAGGCGGTATAATAACGTCAGTTGATCCGCCTCTCTCTCTTCCAGCCAAACTGAAAGCGGCAGATGCACTCAAGGCGCCTAGCATTTACGCCGAGGAGGGACTTTGGTACGATGCTATAGGATCGATCTCACAGATGATTGACGCGTCTCCTGGCAATATGGAACTTCGCAAGCAGCGGGCTTCCCTCCTGGAACAGGTAGGTCTTCTTGAAGTGGCAGCCTTTGAGAATCAACAGACACGGTAATTGCAAATATTTCTCTTTGTTGCTTTTGTCTCGACCAGTACGCGAAAAGAGAATCATGAATGTGACAGTCTTAGTCTGGAGTAATGAATGATCAACATTGACGACCTTTTTTCTATAAATATCTTTAAGAATTTATCTCCGGACATCCTTGCCGAAATAATTCCCCGACTTGAAGAAAGAACGGTTCCCGCCGGTTCAATGATCATCTACAGGGGTGATCCCGGATATTCACTGTTCATGATTTTAAGCGGTTCTGTTGCCGCAACTCTCAGAAACGATGAAGGCATTGAATATACACTCTCCACCATGGAAAAAGGAGACGTCTTCGGTGAAATGGCTTTGATCACGGGCGAACCTAGGTCCGCCAATGTAAGGGCCCTTACCGATGTCCGCATGGCTGAACTTTATCAGGATGCGTTTCTCGATCTGACCGCAACTTATCCAAAGCTGAACGAAAGTCTCCTTCACCTGCTGACTCAAAGACGGGCAAGAACGGCTATTCGCCGGCAGTTTATCAACCTTGAACGTGAAGAGATGCTCGCCAATCTTTTCGCACAAGAACCTCCTGAGATTGATCAAATCATCGGGAAGACTAAATGGGCTCGCGACCTGAATGAGACAATCGACAAGCTTGCTTTCTCAGAAAAGAATATCCTCATCCTCGGCGAAAGAGGGACGGGTAAGAACCTCGCCGCGCGCCTGATTCACTTTCGGAATCCTTTGAAAGAAAGGCCCCTCTTTCATCTCGATTGCGCTAACCCTCCCCCGATCCAACGCGAACTCCGAGCGCAAAAAAAGATGGAGAAAGATGCCCTGTATCTCGAAGTCGCACAGGCATCCGCACTCTTCGGCCACGGCCTCAATGCAGGAACATACGCCAAAAGCATCAGGCGCGGCTATATCGAACTTGCCGATGGCGGCACGGTCATCATGGAAAACATTGAATTCCTATCACCGTTGGTGCAGCGGCTGCTTGTGGAGTATCTCATTGGCGGGACATTCGTGCGCAGAGGTGAAGATCGACTTATAACATCGCGGGTACGCCTGATCGCGACATCATCAAGGACACTCGCGGAATTAAAGGAGCAGGATCATTTAAATCCTGAACTGCTGGAACATATCGGCGGCGAAATCATAAACATGAAGCCGCTTCGCGAGAGAAAAAAAGATATTCCAATTATAGCCATAAATCTGCTGCCGGAATTTAACAAGAAATTTTCAAAGGGTGTTGAGGGCTTTTCCGAGGAAGCACTCAGCAGCATGATTGATCACGGCTGGCCGCTGAACGTCGATGAGCTTAGCCAGGTCGTTGAACGAGCGGTTGCTGTCGCTGAGGGTAATACTGTCTCAGGCGGTCAAGTTTTCCTGAATGCGTCTGCGTTTTCTACTCGCGGAAGATTCAACCTGATGAGAATCCAGTTCCTGCAGAAAGCATTGACCCATCCTATGTTTCCGAAAGGTCTGCATATCATTACTGTTCCTTTTATTCTTGGATTGATTCTTTTTACGCTCATTGGTCCTCTGGAGCAAAACCCGGCAAATCTTGTCGTATGGACCGTCTGGTGGCCGGTCTTGATACTATCGGTAACCGTAAGCGCGAGGAGTTGGTGCGGTTACTGCCCTCTTCCGGTTATAAGCGATGGGGTTAACCATTACCGGAAAAAATTCTTATCTATCCCGAGATTTTTCGAGAGATACGGCATATGGATAGGTATTGCCGGATTCATCCTTATCTTTATAGCCGAGCACGCAGCCAATATGTTCACGATGTCGCGTGCTACTGGTATGCTGTTGCTTACGATCCTTGCCGGCGCTGTCACCACGAATCTTTTTTTTGGCAGGCGTTCCTGGTGCAAGTATATCTGTCCACTTGGAAAAGTAGTTGCCCACCTTTCCGCCCTCTCCTTGGTGGAGTTGGGCAGCAACACAAACGTCTGTTCAAACCAGTGCGCTACTCACGACTGCGTGACGAACAAAAGCTGTCCTATGGGGCTCCATCCTGCCGCTTCCGCGACAAGCAAAGACTGCATCCTCTGCTTCTCCTGCGCAAAGAGCTGCAAACATCAATCCGTACGTCTCGATATGCACATTCCCTGGCAGGATTATCTCATCCCGAAAAAGTGGGATGTTGCTGGCTCTTTTTTTTCGGTCCTTCTGATCGGATTGGTCATGGCGATAAAACTTCCGTCTTGGGAGCCTATGCACCGAATATTGACCCAGTACCTATCTTTCGGCATGTTTATGACAGATATTGCCGTGCCATTATTCATAGCCGCCTTCTTCACAGTTATTGTACTATTCGCATCAGGGTTCCCAGTCAGTCCATTCTGGAAAAAATATTTTACCGTCTCGGGATACGCATACCTGTTCTTGGCTTTTGCCTGTTTCTTTAACGTCTATCTCCACGAACTTGTAAATAATGGTCCTAGTATTCTTCCATGGATTGTAGATTTGATAGGCCTTGG
>DASPQB010000072.1:0-4154 GCA_035625205.1 Nitrospirota bacterium
AAGATGACCAATATGACAAGGCAGAGGGCAAGGAACAGGGTAAATTTAACATCTGCCACGGATTCGCGGATGGATACGGAGCGGTCATAGAGGACGTCGAGGCTTACCGACGGCGGCATCTGCGCCACGAAAACCGGCAAAAGTCTTTTGATGCTGTCCACCACCTCCACGGTGTTCGTGCCGGGTTGGCGCTGTATTGCGAGAACAATGGCGCGGTCTTTGTTGTACCAGTTCGCCACCTTGTTGTTTTCGACGCTGTCGACGACCGTCCCTATCTGGTCAAGGCGGACCGGGGAGCCGTTACGATAGGCAACAATCATGGGACGGTATGCCGCTGCATTGTAAAGCTGTCCCGTGGCCTGGATGGTGAATGCCTGCTTTGTGCCGTCGAGTGTCCCGGTGGGCAGATTGACATTTCCGAACGCCAGGGCATTGCCGACTTCGTCGATACCGATATGCCTAGCCGCAAGGGCCTTGGGATCGACCTGGGCACGCACCGCGAATTTCTGGGCGCCGAAGATCTGCACCTGGGCCACGCCGCTGATCATCGAAATGCGCTGGGCGATGAAGGTGTCTGCGTATTCGTTGACCGTGGAGAGAGGGAGCGTGGGCGAACTGAGCGAAAGGTAGAGCACAGGCTGGTCCGCAGGATTCACCTTGGTGTACGTGGGCGGCGTCGGCATATTCTGCGGGAGCTGCTTCGCGGCCTTGGCGATCATCGCCTGCACGTCCTGTCCGGCAGAGTCGATATTTCTGCTGAGATTAAACTGTAGCGTAATGAGACTGTTTCCCAAGGCATTGGTGGAGGTCATGGAGTCGAGACCGGCGATCGTCGAGAATTGCCGCTCCAGCGGGGTTGCAACCGCCGATGCCATCGTCTCAGGGCTTGCACCAGGCAAGCCGGCGCTCACTTGGATAGTGGGGAAATCCACGTTAGGGAGATCGCTCACCGGCAGGAGTCTGTACGCCGACATCCCGAAAACAAGAATGGAGATCATGACCAGCGTGGTCATGATCGGCCTGCGGATAAAGAGCTCGGAAAGGTTCACTGTTTGCTGCCTTCAGCCCCGCCGCGTATCTCCACCATCGCTCCGGGAACAAGACGGAGCTGACCGTCAGTGACCACCTTCTCTCCCGCCTGCAGGCCTTTTTCGATGATCGCTTCATTGCTCAACGTCCGGGAAACGACGACAGGACGGGATTCTACAGTGAGGTCGCTCTTGATCAGAAAGACATACTGTCCGTTCTGCCCTGTCTGGACAGCGGCGGCAGGAGCCACTATCGCATTCGGTTGAGACGTGAGCGTCACAATTGCATTCACGAACTGGCCGGGCCAGAGGCGCCTTGCCGCGTTCGTAAAGGTCGCTTTCAGTTTTATCATGCCGGTCGTAATATCGACGGCATTATCCACGAACGTGAGCACCCCCTCCTCGGGACGGGATTCATCAGAGCCGACAACCGCCTGAACTTTCACTTTCTCCATCGCCATATACTTCTTGATCTCGGCCAGAAACTGTTCGGGCACGGAAAAAGTGACATAGATGGGTTGGATCTGATTGATGGTCACAATCGGGTTGTCCGCATTGGCCTTGATCAGGTTGCCCTGGTTCACCACAAGTCCTCCCGTACGCCCCGTGATCGGAGAATAGATATAACAATATTTCAACTGCAGGCGGGCGTTCTCTACCATCGCCGTGTCCGCATTCACCGTAGCCTCAAGCGTCGCAAAATTGGTATTGACCTGGTCGAACTGCTGCTGCGCAACGTAGCCTTTCTTCACGAGATCCGCATAGCGTCCCACATCCACTTTTGCATTTTCGAGCTGGGCCGTGTCCTTTGCCAGGTTCGCCTCCGCCTGCTTCAGCGCGGCTTCGTAGGGCCGCGGGTCGATGGTAAAAAGCAGCTCCCCCCTGCTCACATCCTGGCCTTCCTTGAAATGGACGCGCAGAAGCTCGCCGCCTATCTGGACTCTCACTCCCACCGTCGAATACGCCTCCACATTTCCGATGGCCCGGATCTGGACAGGGACCGTCTTCTGAATGACCGTGGCTGCGGTTATCGGGACTGCCTGCTGCTTCGGAAGTTCAGCCTTTTTCCCTGCACAGGAGAAAAGAAAAAGCGCGACAAGCGCCGGAATGACAAAATGCACGGCATTCCGGCTTTCTCCACAAGATGCGTTGTCTCTGATCAACATATGCCTCCCCTCGGTCTCCTATGATTGTTCCCCGCGGAGCCGGACTTCCGGATACCGGCTTGTTGCCCCGAAACTGGAACCGTCTCTGAGCAGCCCTTCCAGGAGGAGGGTACCGCACTCTTCAGGAGAAAACATGGCGTCCGGCTCGACGATAATGGAAAGGATGAACCCTCTTAACGTACAGACAATTATCTTTGCGACCTCTTCCACGGCGCATTCCCTGAAGGTCCCCGAGACGATCCCCTGACGGACGATCTCTTCAATGATCCTCCTCTGCTCAGCAAAAAACCTCTTTCGCTCCTTGATGCCGAAACCGAATCCCTGTTCCTTTCCCAGGACGAGAAGCAGCTCTCCGTGTTTCCTTGCATACTGCACCCGCATAGAGAGGAATGTCCTGATAGCTTCCGCAGGGTCTGCGATGTCGTGAAGCGTCTCTTTCGTCTCTTTTAAAAGGTTTTCGAGGCTCCTCACGATGAGCGTCGAATAGAGGTCTTCCTTACTCCTGAAATACAGGTAAAGTCCGCCGAGACTTATGTCCGCTCCCTTCGCGATCATCCTCATGCTCGCTCCCTTATATCCGTACTTTGAGAATACACGCCGCGCAGTGTTGAGGATCTTCTTCTTCGACTCTTCACCTGAACGTTTGTTCATGTCGTCGCTATTTTATACGGGTGCCGCCGATAGTGTCAAGATCCGGGGAAGACATACCAGGACGGGTGAATCATCATGGTGTTTTGCCTGTTGTAACCTTTGGGCCGGTTTCTTCGTCTCTCTTTTTGAGAAGGGAGGTGCGGCAGCACCCCGGCAACATATTGCGATTCGTGAGCACTCGGCGGGTGGAAAGATCGACCGGCTTCTGATAAACTATACTTTTTGAATCTCAGAGCGGAAGGGCTAATAAGGAAGCGGAATGAATGCACCCGATGAGGTGCCATCGGATGATCACCTTGTCAAGGCGACTCTTTCCGGCGATGACGAGGCGTTCACTGAGCTGGTGCGACGACATAAGCGAAGAGTGTTCACGATTGTTGCCCGGTTTGTGAAGAATAATTATGAGCTCGATGACGTCTGCCAGGAGACATTTATTAAGGTGTATCAAAACCTTGGAACGTATCGTGGCGATGCGCCGTTTGAGCACTGGGTGTCGAAAATAGCGGTCAATGCGTGTTATGACGCCCTTCGCAGGCAGCGACGCAGGGGGAATGAAGTGCCGCTTGAGGACGTTGACTTCGCCCTGAGCGGACCGGCGCATGAGAAAAGCCCGGGCGATGCGGCGTGGGAGATCCTCAGGCGCGCATTGACAAAACTGCGTCCCGAAGATAGGATGGTGATTACCCTGCTGAACCTGGAAGAAAAGTCTCTCCGTGAGATATCCGCCTTGACCGGCTGGAGCGAGACAAATGTGAAGGTGCGTGCCTTCAGGGCACGGAAAGAGTTGAAGAAACTCCTGGAGGATACCGATGGAAAATGATCAGAAGGATACAAAGCTTGACGCTTTTTTTGCTGCCGCGCGCAAGGCCGGACCCCGCGGGTTGGATATGGAACATGGCTTTGAAACCCGTCTCATGGCGAGAATCCGCGCTGAACGTGAAGGAAAGGCGCCGTTTTTCGTCTGGACCTGGCGGCTCATGCCGGTTTTCCTCTCTCTCATTGTCCTGATGGGAGTATGGGCCTTTATCTCTGAATCACGTTCCCCGATCGACCTGAGCGCGATAACGAGGATCGGCAATGAGGAGTCGACACTTATTGCTTATCTTGCAGGTGAATGAAATGAAAAAGTGGAAAACAATAGCAAGCATTGTGCTGGTATTCTTGCTCGGCGCACTTGCGGGCGGACTCGTGACGTACGAAATCAACCTGCAAAAAATGGAGCGCTTCGTCACCGGTGAGCCGCGGTCAACAAGGGAATTCATTGTCCATCGGCTGGACCGTGAGCTCCATCTTGATGCGGCCCAGCGGG
>DASPQB010000073.1:0-3676 GCA_035625205.1 Nitrospirota bacterium
ACCGCCTATCTTCTTCCATATGGCCTCCTTTGACAATAGAGTTAAACCACTAGGTACTCCTCGTCTCTTGACGTCCATGTCTTGCGCCCAACATTATTTTTAGGCTTATTCTATTCTTTGTCTATTCTTCTCTAAATATGAACCTAAAAATCGCTCTCGTTCCCCCAAAAGGTCAAGATTTGAGACCATTTTTCCATAAAAGGTTGACCTGAACAACATTATATAGAAATAACCTAATTTCAGAATGAGTTATTCATTGGTCCCCAGGCATATCCTCACTGCTGTAATGTACACTATTTTCAAGAATTAGGGAATCGCATGTTTCAGGAAGTTATCCGCGGAGATGGGTATGCGGATTACACCTACGAATCTACAGCTGAGGTGATGCTGAGGGTTAACGATTACTGGTTGAAAGGTGTATGATTAAAGAGAGAAGATATTGCTCCTTTTCTCTTCCAGCGAGAAAGAGGTTTTTGTTTAAGAAAACTTAATTCAATTCTAATCCTTTTTTAAAGTTTTTGTTATAATGTAGCGTATTCGTTCCTCTTATTAGAAGATTACTAGCAACAACGCAATTCGGTAGAGAGGCTTATAGAATTGGACTTATGCTGAACCGTCGACTTTCTGGTAGTCTCTATTTCAGAGAGCGCAGAACAGCGTGGATCGGATTAGCTATTGCGATTGCCCTTGATACCGCAGCACAGTTGTGCTGGAAGGGGGCGACGCTTCCTGCCACCGGTTCTACAAATAACTGGCAAACGCTTCTTATCACGTTCCGTCAACCACTGTTTCACGTCACCGTACTTCTGTTCATCCTTATGTTTTTCAATTGGATGATCGTGTTATCCAATGCCGACCTCAGTTATGCGCAACCGATAACTGCCTTAAGCTATGTTACGGTGAGTGTCGGTGCAGTGGTCCGGTTTGGTGAGAATATTTCTCTGCAGTGTATGATTGGGATCATGATGATCCTGCTTGGCGTGTGTTTCATTAGTAGCACGAGTCATCGAACAGTCATTCCCCGTACGCAATTTCAATCCATTCAGCGAGAGACACAGGATCACTCATGACGGGAAGAATTCTGGGATTATCTTTTGTCCTCGCCTCAGTGTTGCTGGAAGCCTGCGGTCAGACCGCCTTCAAACAGGCCGCCGAAACAAATGCAGCCGGCATGCATCCGTTTACTCTGTTGCGTGGTCTCTGGCGTAATCAGCGTATTTTGGTTGGCATTGGCTGTTTTATGCTGGAAGCTCTTCTTTGGACACTTGCTCTCAGCCACCTCCCCATAAGCGTTGCATTTCCCGCTGGCAGCATGGTTTTTGTTTTTGTTGCGCTGTTATCTCGCATATTTCTGCACGAACAAATAAGCCCCAGCCGGTGGATTGGCATTGCTCTGATCCTCGGTGGCGTTATCCTCGTCGGTTCATAATCAATGCGCGACGTCAACTCATTATCGGTCCGTTGGGTCTCATCCGTAGATGCAATTCCTGCAGACCTGTGGCAACAATGCTTTCCGCAACCCTTAGAGGGAGGGTGGTGGTATTCAGTATTAGAGCGCAGCGGCCTTGATGATCAGTTCTCCTTTTCATATGCAGTATTAGAAAGGAATGCAATCCCAATTGGCATTGCACCCATATTCCTGATGAATGTGCCCATTGATCTGGTTGCTCCACCCCTTTCGGGCCGCATCATCCGGAGTGCAGGTAAATGGTTTTCACGGCTGCGGTATCAAAGGACTCTTTTTATCGGTTCACCGTGCGCTGACGAAGGCACCGTTGGCCTCGTTCATGGTATCAGACTGCGTGATGTAGCGCTTATCCTCCAGGATGCTGCTTATACCTATGCCCAGAATTCAGGTGTTTCTCTGATTGTCTGGAAGGATTTTGCCGATGCATTGTCGGATGATCTCGATATTTTATGCAGAGACCGCTTACTTTTCAAGCTGGTCAGCTATCCCGGGACGATTGTTCCTCGATTGGAGGGGAGTTTTGATGGCTACTTGAAGACGCTTACCTCTGCAAAACGCAATAATCTTAAAAAAAAATTAAAACGCAGCCATGCCATAGGTGAATTGAATGCCTCGTTCATCCAGCATCCAGAAAGTTCTTTGCTGGCAGAGATATTCGACCTATTCTGGCAAACATACCAGAATGCCAAAACCAGGTTCGAGCGGCTCACGCCTGAATTCTTCCGTCTCATCGCCATGGAAGATGTGTCGCACTTTATCCTGCTGCGCAATCCAGATACTGGAAAGCTCGTTGCCTTCATGCTTTGTTTTCGTGTCGGCACCCGGGTTATCAACAAATTCATAGGTTTTGACTATACAGTTGCCAGAGACTGGTATCTGTACTTTCGGCTCTGGGAAGTGGCGGTAGAATGGGCTGCAACCGGTGGCGCATCGGAGTTGCAAAGCGGCCAGACGGGTTATAAAGCAAAACTTGATCTTGGCCACACGCTTATTCCCTTGACTAACTACTGTATTCACCTAAACCCGGTTGTGCATCGTATCTTCTCAGTCGGATCGCAATATATTTCATGGTCTACGCTTGATAATGATCTAAAAATCTTTGTGCGTGCTCATGGCAGGGCGAATGGAGTGTCAGTAAAAAAATAAAAAGGAGTGGCCCCCTTTTATAAATAATGACTCCTCTTTTTATTCAACAAAGATATTTGCGGCAGTCCCGGAACTCATTCAGTTCAATAAATGGTAGTATGACGCCCTCCCTAAAAATCTGTCGGGATGATGAGTTAGAATTTGAACTAAACGAATAAATGGACTTGCAAGATAAAAATGCGCTGATTTCTATTTGTAATATTGCATAGAAGGGAAGAGATTAAAAAACAAGGCTTCAGGAAGTAATACACGCGACAGGGGTGAGAAGTTCCCACCTCCGATGGCCAGATAGCTTGCCGGAAAACAAACCCAATCTTTCGAGCCGAGGATTGCAGATTTGGTTCTCAAAATGGAGGTTTTTATGCCTTTAAAAGGTCGATGGTCATTGCAGAACTGCTTTATACTTCTTCTGGAGCAATAGACTACTATCGACAGGTCAGCGGTCAACTTCTTCAGCCGGTTTTTTCCTAAATAAAGCTTCATGGACCACTTTTAGCGCTTCTTGGATTTGAAGATGCTGTGGACATTGTTCCTCACATTTGCCGCATTCGATGCAAGCCGACGCCCTCCGCTCAGGAGAAATCAACTCATTATAAAGGAGAACGTTGATTTCGGGATCCTTAAACATGAAGATGTCATTATACAAAGAAAAGTTTAACGGAATATCGACGCCGGTCTCGCACGGCATGCAATAGGCGCAGCCTGTACAGTCAATTTTGAGCATTTTTCGGTAGACCTCTCTTACCCGGCCGATGATGGAAAGTTCCTTCTCGGACAGCGAATTGGGCTTACCTTCATTCGCTACTCTGATATTCTGCACTATCTGCCCCATCGTGCTCACTCCGCTCAGGGCAGTTGAAACCTCAGGATGATTCCACACCCATAGAAGGGCCCATTCAGCCGGTGTCCTCTTTTTCTCTGTAGACTCCCATATCGTCTGGACCTCGGTAGGTATACGATCGGTCAATTTTCCTCCCCGAAGCGGTTCCATCACCACAACCCCAAGCCCCTTGGTTCCTGCATAAATCAGCCCCGCTTTTCCTGCCTGATAATTTTCATCGA